>CALIKL010000037.1 GCA_938018055.1 uncultured bacterium | reverse complement strand
CAGTTTACGGGTTCGCTTCGAAGTGAAGGGGATGCACACGATCCCAGATTGCGAATGAGCAAAATGCCCGCTTCGAAAAAGTCACCCCAGAAGAGATCCAGGTCACCGTCCAGGTCAACATCGGCAAAGTTCATGGTGTTGGCGCCGTGAAGGGAAACGTTCTCACCCACGATTTCAATGTCTTCCCAGCGGTCCGTAACGAAACGAAATCGAGGGACTCCATTCTCGTCGTCTCCGACAGATTCATAGCGTGTAATCGTACCCGTCACGCGACCAATAAAAAGGTCCAGAAGGCCATCACAGTCGATATCCACGATGTGCGGAATGTTCTGACGGTCTGCAAAAATGGGCGTACCCGTGGCATCTTTCAGCGTGTCCACAGCTACTACAAAACGGGGCTCTTCCAGCGTGCCATCATTGCGATAAAACCGGATATATGAAAACCGCTCTTCGGTCAGAATGTCCATGTCACCGTCCTGATCAAGGTCGACGATGCGATACCACTCTCCCGTATCCAGGCCTTGCCAGGCACTCGAACGCCACGTATATCGTGCGTTGGCAGCCGTGCCTGTGTTCTCCAGCTGGATGACCCTTCCAGACTCTTCCTGAATGAACATGTCCTGATCGCCATCATTGTCCATGTCCGCAAACTGGGGACGCGGGACATTGAAGCCCCCCTGGAAAGGCAGCATGTAAGCCTGTCCAGTGCTGTCCATCATGGAAAAAGGCTCGACCTCCCGAACAAACATCGGGCCGTTGTCTTGCACTACCTCCGTGGAAGCGCAGCCGGTGAGGAAGAGGGCACCTGCTCCTAGCAGGGCGACTAAAAACGGCGCAGTACGCATGGCAATTGGCACGGACGAAAAAGTGGGGATATTCGAACTAACAAAATGGGGCAGCCACTTCCGGCTGCAAAAATCCAGGGCGGCATCACATCCATGCCACCGATCCAGGTGTCTGGACCCTACCTACCAGGTCGGACGACCAGCAGCTCCCGATGGCAGAGTACCTACTTCAATCACATTCACGATTTCGGCTGATTCCGTATCGATCACGACCACCGTACCCGGATTGCTGCCATCTGCAGCCGAATAGGCCATATTCATGTTCTGATTGCTGACGTACAGAAAGCGGCCATCCGAGGAAAGAGCCGTCCCATGCGGCTGGGCGAGACCGTTTCCTTCGATTACAGCCTCTACTTCGCGCGTTTCCATGTTCAGTATCGTGACTTTATCCGCCATTTTGTTGGCGAAGTAGGCCCGCGTTCCTTCTCGGTTGAATACGGGGTGCCACGGCGCCGCATCCACTTCCATTGTTTTTTGGATGGGGATACCCGCCTGATCCTCCGCGTCGAAAAAGAAAAACTGAGCCGTCAGCTGCCCACCAGCAACCATCGTTTTACCGTCAGGTGCAATCTGCAAATCGACCAACGTATGCGTTGGTCCGTCCAGATCGTGAAATTCCGTATCGCCCGTCTCGATATTTATTACCGTGACACGATTTTCGGCAAGGCTGGCCGAGTAAACAAACTTGCCATTGGGCGCGACAGCCAACGCGTGAGGACGTGGAATGAATACTTCCAGCTCCTCAGTTTCCATGGTGTTGGTATCGATCTGGCCAATCCGCTGGGGTGGATTGACGGCAGCCATGGATCGACCCACATAGAGAAGATCAGAAGAAGGGTCCAGCTCAAGAAGTCCCGGGACCTCAAATTCAGCTTCTCCTACCAATTCGTTCTCGCGTGTGAACTTGAGCACGCGACCCGCAGAGATCAAGGACAGGTACCAGTGGGCACCATCGGGCTCGACAGCAATATGATGAGGCTTGGCACCGGCATCGAATCCGAATTCTTTCAGATCAACGACCTCGGCCAGCGTGTTCGTAGCCACATCAATCACATTGACCGTGGCATCTCCCTGGTTCGTGATGTAGACATACTCGCGAACATCAGTCGATGCGTCCATCGACCCGGAAGAACTTGCACAGGCTGAAAGCAGTAGCGCAGGAAGGACGAACAACATCGCCAACATCAGGCGGTGGAATGGAGAAGCAGAACGAATCATGATCTTGATGACAGTTGATTGACAAATGGACAGATTCGGTCCTGACCCCGCACAGAAAGCGCGAAGGCAATCAGGATGGCTCGTTGACGTATTCCCGCGAAAAAGGTTCACCAGCAGCCGACCGATTGACGCAATTCCATACACTGCCATTCCATTTCACGTAATGCCACGTTTCCGAAGCCGTGAAACTCGCGTGATTACCTCGTTCTTGTCCATTCGGCACGTTTGCTGAAAGCGCTTCCCGATTATCTTTGCCTCTCCCATTCAGCACACCTGCCATGATTCTCATTACCGGCGCTTCCGGCCAGATCGGTGTCGACCTGGCTGACGAGCTTGTTACCCGCCACGGACCAGATGCTGTCCTCGTCACGGATCTACGCGTGCCTGAAAAGCTGCGACCGAACCGGGTCTATGATGTCCTGGATGTCACCTACATGGAAAGTGTGGAGAAGATCATCCAGCAGCACAGCATCCATACGATCTATCACCTCGCTGGCATTCTTTCGGCAACGGGTGAACGGCACCCCGAGCTGGCTTGGAATGTGAACGTCAATGGCGTGCGCAACGTCCTTGAAGCAGCCCGTCGTTTCGGATGTCGCGTGTTCTGGCCTTCGTCCATTGCGGTCTTCGGCCCGACAACTCCCAAGGTGAATACGCCCCAGGCCACGGTCACTGAGCCGGGTACCATGTACGGCGCGACCAAGGTCACGGGAGACCTGTTGTGCAAATTCCACGCGACCCATCACGACCTGGATGTGCGCTCAGTCCGCTTTCCTGGCATCATCTCCCACGCGGCTCCCCCTGGCGGCGGCACGACAGACTGGGCTGTGGATATGTTCTTCCAGGCGGTTCGAAAGGGGCATTACACATGCTTCGTGACGGAGGAAACGCGCCTTCCCATGATGTATATGCCGGATGCCGTGAAGAGCGTGCTCGATTTGATGGATGCTGATGATGACTCCATTACAGTGCGCACCAGCTACAATCTGACGGCATTCTCTTTCTCCGCCGGTGAGTTGGCTACCGCTATCCAAGCGCATATCCCGGATTTCACCGTAGACTATGAGCCAGACTTTCGGCAGGAAATCGCCGATTCATGGCCCCAGTCCATCAATGATGGGCGCGCACGTCACGACTGGGGATGGCAACCTGAGTACGATCTGAATGCAATGGTCAAAGATATGCTGCATTACGTGCGCATTCGCGTCAAGAAAGAAGCCGCTGAAGCCGCGTTGGATAGCGGCTCAGACGATTGACCATCCCCCCGACCCTTCCCTCATTCCAATCCCGACATCCCATGTTTGAAGCAGCACGCGACCAGCTACAGGAAACGCTCGACGAGATTCGCGAGGCGGGTCTTTACAAGGACGAGCGAGTCATTACGTCCCAGCAGTCGGCGGAAATAAAAGTGTCCACTGGCGACGAAGTGGTGAACTTCTGCGCCAACAACTATCTCGGTCTGGCCAATCACCCCGACCTCATCGAGGCAGCAAAAGAAGGCGTGGATCAATACGGATTCGGTCTCGCCTCGGTACGATTCATATGCGGTACCCAAGACGTCCACAAGGAGCTCGAGCGCCGTATTGCCGAATTCCTCGGTACAGAAGACACCATCCTGTATGCGGCGTGCTTTGACGCCAACGGTGGCCTCTTCGAAACGCTGCTCGATAAAGAATGCGCCGTCATCTCGGATCAGTTGAATCACGCCTCGATCATTGATGGTATTCGCCTTTCCAAGGCTGCTCGTTACCGCTATTTCCACAATGACATGGCCGATCTGGAGCGCTGCCTGCAGGAATCGCAGGATGCCAAACGTCGGGTGATTGCAACAGACGGCGTGTTCTCGATGGATGGCGCCATTGCCAAGCTGGATCAGATCTGTGATCTGGCTGACAAGTACGATGCGATGGTGATGGTCGATGAATGCCACGCAACCGGCTTCTTTGGTGAGACGGGCCGCGGGTCGATCGAATACTGCAACGTGATGGGCCGCGTGGACATTATTACCTCCACGCTTGGCAAGGCGCTTGGCGGCGCAATGGGCGGCTTCACGACGGGTCGAAAAGAAATCATAGAGCTGCTTCGCCAGCGCTCGCGCCCCTACCTGTTTTCCAATTCGCTCGCCCCAGTCATTGCACATACCTCGCTCAAGGTGCTGGACATGCTGGAGGAATCCACAGCGCTCCGGGACAAGCTGGAAGGAAACACCGTCCGATTCCGCTCGAAAATGACTGAGGCCGGATTCGATATCAAGCCGGGAGTACATCCCATCGTGCCCATCATGCTCTATGAGGCGCGCCTGGCCCAGGACATGGCCGCCGATCTGCTGGCCGAGGGCATTTACGTCATCGGCTTCTCTTACCCCGTCGTTCCACAGGGCCAGGCGCGCATCCGCGTCCAGCTCTCCGCAGCACACACGACCGAGCAGATTGACCGCTGCGTCGACGCCTTTGTACGCGTTGGCAGGAAGCATGGCGTGCTGTCCTGACGCTGAATCTGCTGTAGCCACAAGTATAAGCGGGCGGGGCGCGAACAGAAAAGCAGCCGGAAGGAGGGCGCCTAAACGACACCCAATGAGAAAACGATGGCGATCTGTCATGGTATTTGGGTAAGGGGGCCCGGGCAATATCCGCCAAATGACGCCTGGGGAGGCTTTTTTAGGCTTCCTCGGTTCGTCAGAATGGTACAATGATGTAGTACTACACCGATGGAGTACGTTCGATTCCACTTTTTTTCGTGACGGACTATACAAATTGCTCGAGGATGATCTAAGTGGTTAAATACCGCAAAAAGTAGTTATTTGGGCCATGCGTAAGAGCTATTATTCGCACCCGGGAAGACCAGGACAAATCTCTCAACTACAGTGATCCTTATTCTAGAACCCAATGTTGACCGGTCCACAGACCGATTCCAGCAACTGCTCAAACACCTTGACTCACTGGACAACGTGGAATACTCCCTGCATGACGTTCAGGGCCACGAGCAGGTGCTCACTGAAGTGTATTTGCTGGGAGATACCGCGCGCCTGTCGAAAGAAGACATGGGCAACCTCCCTTACGTGGACCGCGCCGTCCGCGTGCAGGAGTCCTATCGCATCTTGGGTCGCCATGGGGAAGAAGATCGTCAGGAAGGGTTCACCTATAACGGGGTCACGTTCAGCCAGGACAATCTGCACGTATTTGCAGGCTTGTGCGCGGTAGATACGCCCGAGCATGTAGAGATCATGATGCGGGCCCTTCAAGATCACGGGGAGGTGTGCACGCGCATGGGGGCCTACAAGCCGCGAACGAGTCCATACTCGTTTCAGGGGCATGGATCTGACTGTCTTCCCTGGGTATTCGAGTTGGCAGGCAAATACGGGATCAAGGTGATTGCCATGGAGGTCACCCATGAGCGCAACATCGACGAGATCAACGAAGCGCTGGAGGCAACGGGACACCCGACCGGCGTCATGCTACAGATTGGAACGCGTAACACGCAGAATTTCGAGCTTTTGAAGCACGTTGGGCGGCAGAAGACCCATCCGGTCTTATTCAAGCGCGGATTCGGTATCTCACTGAATGAATCCCTGAATGCGGCCGAATACCTGGCCAGCGAGGGCAATCCCAACGTTGTTTTTGCCTTACGTGGAATGAAAAGCGGCGGCGGGGATCCTCACCGCAATATGGTTGATTTCGCGCATGTCCCGGTAGTAAAGCGTCTCACCCGCATGCCGGTTTGCATCGATCCCTCCCATTCCGTTGGATCACGGGAGGGATCGCCCGATGGACTCTCCGATGTATTCCACGTAACGGCGCAAGGTGTGATATCGGGCGCCAACCTGGTCTTGGTCGACTTCCACCCGAAACCTGCCAAAGCCTTGGTCGACGGGCCTCAGGCATTGCGGATGAATGAACTTGCGTGGTTCCTTGAGGATGTGGCGATCGCGCGTGAGGCCTACCTGAAGCGCCGCCAGGCAGCGGAGAAAGCGCTCAACAAGATCAATAACTGACCATGGACGTACTCGGAATCGATTTTGGTGGTACAGGCATAAAGGCCGCCACAGTCAACACATTGGACGGCTCGCTTACACGAGAACGATTTCGCATACCAACGCCCGATCCGGCGACCCCGGACGCCGTAGCCGACGTGATGCGGCAAATGGTGGAGTATTTTGAATGGACAGGCCATGTGGGATGCACTATTCCGTCGCGCGTCGAGCACGGACTGGTTCGGACGGCAGCCAACATCCATGAGGACTGGATCGACACCCAGGTAGACAGCCTGTTTTCGGGATCGACGGGATGTCGCGTATCCGTGTTGAACGATGCAGACGCTGCCGGCCTGGCCTCCATGCGATTCGGAGCCGGACGTGGGCTGGATGGCCTGGTATTCTTCATTACGGTAGGCACGGGAATCGGCTCGGCCATGTTTTACAATCAGCAGCTCATACCCAGCACCGAATTGGGTCACCTTCGCCTGAAGGGCGGCTCGGCAGAGGATTACGCTTCCAACCGAATCCGAAAAGAGAAGGATCTCAGCTGGAAGAAGTGGGCAAAACGCTTCCAGAAGTACCTCGACCGCGTCGAATTCCTGTTTGCTCCGGATACCATCATTTTGGGCGGCGGCATTTCACGCCCTGCGAAGGTAGCCGAATATTGGCATTTCCTTTCCACAAAGGCAGACCTGATCCCTGCTGAGCTGGAAAACGAAGCTGGCATCATCGGTGCGGCCGCGGCCGCAGCCTATTGAGTCCCTACCCTTCCCCTACGCTCCAAGCCCCTTGAACCGGGACGTTGAAGCGCTTCAAGCCGGCCCACGGCGGGCGTCAGCGAATGATGGTCACCCTGTCGGGCACGATGAGCGCCCCTGGCCATTGGCGTTGAAGGGACGACATGAGCGCCTGAGCATCATCCCGCCTTTCGAAGTCTCCCACCCGGATGCGATAAAACGGAGGACGGTAGAAGGAATAGACGGTAACGGCACTGGTCAGACCCATCCGATTGCGTTGACCGTCGGATAGGCCATTCAACCATCGCTGCAGTTCATCTTCCACCCGAGCCGCCTCGGCCCGTTCTGAGGAAGAAAAGACTTGGACGCGAAAGCCATCCAATTCGATGGCCGTACCGTCATCCGCCGTGCTGTTCATCAGGGATGGTGGCACGTCATGTTCCAGCTCTTCCTCTACCTGGGGCAACAGATCCGGGTAGTCATTCATGTCAACGGTCTCGACCTCGGCCCATGAGGTAGGACCCGATTCCGTTTCGGGAATGATTTCTGTCACGGCAGGAGCACTGGACGAACAGGCGGCCAGTACGAGACTCAGTGCCACGATCATCATTGTGGCATGCGCCGGTCGCTTGATATGCTGCGAAGAGGATAGCACGCTTGGATCAGTAGTCCGAAGTGGTCTGGGCTCCTTTCAGGATGGCCACCGATGCGCTGGCCCCAATACGCGTGGCACCGTGGGCAATCATGGTCTCAGCGTCTTCCTTGGTCCGGACGCCTCCCGAAGCCTTCACACCCATTTCCGGACCTACCGCTCGACGCATCAGAGCAATGTCAGCCGCGGTTGCACCGCCTTTCGCAAACCCGGTGGAGGTCTTGACGAAATCCGCCCCTGCATTCCGTGAGAGCACCGATGCAATGACTTTTTCTTCGTCGGTGAGCAAGGCCGTTTCAAGAATCACTTTGATTACGATGGACCGACCTCCTGTCCCGCGGTGGGTCCCTGCCCGGCGAGCAGATTCAACAACGGCCCGAATATCGGCTTCAACTTGGTCATAGAGCCCGCTTTTCATAAAGCCGACGTTCATTACCATATCCACTTCGGTAGCCCCATCCCGGACCGCACAATCCGCTTCAGCGGCTTTGACTTCCGTCGTAGATGCCCCGAACGGGAATCCGATTACCGTGCAAACAGCTACAGGTGACCCTGCCAACAAATCGGCTGCCAAACGCACATTACACGGGTTGACGCACACAGAGGCAAAACAGTACTTGCGTGCTTCCTCGCACAGCTCCCTGACCTGTTCCTGTGTCGTATCCGGCTTGAGGGCCGTGTGATCGATCATGCGCGCGAGAGGCGGCGCAAGATCACACGCAGAAAATGTATACCAGTCGGGCTGATCGGCACGCACGCCGAATCGAGCGGCACCGGCATCCACAAACGAGTGAAGGGCCCCATGGGGGCGCGCTCCTGCGGGTGCAGTTGCTGGTGGAGCAGATCCCCCACTGGCACGCTCGAAGCGCTCTCGCAGACGATCTACAATCTGTTTTTGCTGCTGTTCGTTCATGTTCTCATGATACGCACGATGGAAGCACCCTTTCCCGTGTCTTACTCGAATTCCCGATGATCTCAGATGGGACCCTGCACTGCGGCAGGCACTACTACGCGCAGACTACCTGGCTGCACCTGAACCTGAAGATCGCGAGCCTGCAGGGATAGGATTTCTCCATCAGCGTGCACAGGCAGTCCCCGATCGGTATCCACGTGAATACCGTGAACGCGTTCGTAGACCACCTCATCCAGATCGATGTGTTTTCCGTTTCGGATTTTTGGAAGGAGCATGATCGATCGCAATTTTGAAATGTGTTCCACAATACACGGATCCAAAGCGCCATCCGAGATCAAAGCACCCGGGTTTACCGTGTAACCGCCGCCCGAATCGAAAGCATTTCCGACGGTTGCAAACATGAGGCGACCACTGAAAAGGACCCGCCCGTTTCGATCATCTTCCCTGATCGTTGCGCCACCCGAAACCCACGTCTGAAGGGATTTCAAGATGGCCAAGGTGTATCCCATTCCGAGCGGATACCCTTTGTACTGCGGGGCAATGACCGCGCTGTGGGCATCGAATCCAATGCCGAGCGCATTCACGAAGAACCCCGTGTGAGTACTACCATTTTCCTGCCACGATACATGACCCGTATCCGCGTCCAATACCCGACCAGCGGCAATGACCGAAAGAGAAGCCTTCCAGGACGAGGGCATCCGCAAGGCTCTGGCAAAATCGTTTCCTGACCCCATGCCCAGGACTCCCATGGGGGTCGAGCAATCAGAAGTCACCAATCCCTTGGCCACTTCATGAACGGTTCCATCACCGCCGCAGGCCAGAACCAAATCAACTGAGGGGCCCTCTCTGGCCGCAATTTCAGCAGCATGACCCGGACTTTCAGTCGTGCGCAGCGAGGCGCCTGGAAACTCGGCACGAATCGCGGTCTCCAACTCGCTCATGAGGGCGCGATTGCGGCCACTGCGAGCGGAGGGGTTGGCAATTGCCAGCACGTGGTTGAAGTGATCCATGCCGGAATCTACGACGAAGGTTCGAGGCAGTCGACGGATGTCCTATCTTTCGCGACCTCACACATCTCGTTTCGCCCGTGTCACGACTGCGCCCCATACTTTTTTACGCGCTCATTGCCGTCGTTTTGCCGCTTTTGACAAGCTGTGCGCCATCGAGCGATTCGCCTGCTTCATCGACCGCAAGAACAGTTACCGATGGTCTGGGGCGGGATGTAGCCGTGACTGCTACACCTCAAAGGGTCGTCACCATTGCTCCGGGTGCCACGCACATCGTACGCGCGGCGGGTGCTCTCGATCGACTGACTGCCGTTACAACGGCAGACTATGAAGTGGACGACCTCGCACACCTGCCACGTATTTCTGCGCTTCCTTTGGATCTGGAAGCCATCGTTGGCTTGAATCCCGATCTGGTCCTGGCCTCCGAGCAGGTGAATGACCCCGCCCACGCTGAAATGTTTGACGCCCTCGGTATCCCCATTCTCTACCTGGGGGCCGATTCGTGGTCAGATGTCCATGAATCGATCCTGACCATGGGATCGGTTTTCAATACTGATTCCTTTGCTCAAGCAGCGGCCGATTCCCTCGAGTCGCTACGAAGGGAACTGATCGAGCTCACAGGACACCTGGATAAGCGGCCAACGGGCATCTTTCTGGTGTCCCATATCACGTCCTACTCGTTCGGCAATGGCAGTTATGTACTCGATCTGATGGACTGGGCCGGCATCCATCCGTTGACCCGCTCTTTCGATACTCCAGCCCCGATTCTGGATGACGAGTGGGTACTATTGAACAACCCGGACGTCATTTTGGGATCGTTCGGGGAAAGCGGCACGAAGGATGCCCTGCTTGACCACCATCCAACATGGCGCAGCCTTGACGCCATCAGAAGTGATCGAGTCGTCGACGTTCCATCATCCATGATTCTGACTCCAGGTCCGGATAATATCCGGGCCGCGTGGCACATGGCGCGCATCGTACATCCGACGCTTTTCGATTCGATGGCTACCGGTCCCTTCTCCGGGTCAGCAGATCAGAGGTCATCGGCCGAATGAAGGATTCCCGCAATCATATCGTATTGGGGATCCTGATTCTGGCCATTCTACCTGTCCTTGGTTTGGGAATGGCCTTTGGCTCGGTAAGCCTACCCCTCGGGTTTACCCTCAAGACCCTGATGGGTGCGATCACGGGCAGTTTGTCCCCCGAGACGGATAGAATGGCAGAAATCGTCCTGCAGATCCGTCTACCCCGGACCCTGGCAGCCTTTATCGTGGGCGCTGGACTATCCATCATAGGGGTCGCCATGCAAGCGCTGGTTCGCAATCCACTTGCTGAACCCTATGTCCTTGGGGTTTCGGGAGGAGCGTCAGCTGGAGCCTCTCTTTTTTACATGGGGTTGATTCCGACCTTCATCGCTGCGCGCATCGATATGCCGCTGGCGGCGTTTCTGGGAGCCTTGACAGCCATAACGCTGGTTTATGTCGTTGCGCGATCCAGTGGCCGGCTTTCCGTGTCCCGGCTGCTGCTCGCCGGGGTCGCTCTGGCTGCATTCATGGCTGCGATATCGGCATTTGTGACGCTGGCCTCCCCGGATGCAAACAAAACGCGCGCCGTCCTTTTCTGGTTGATGGGATCGTTCAACGGCGTCACTTGGGCCGAACTGCCGATAGCCGTGTTCGTCACGGTAGTCGGCGGATTGATCCTCTTCGGCCTGGCACGACCATTGGATGCGCTCCTCTCGGGCGAAGAATCGGCTTTGTCGCTTGGCGTCCGGGTGGAGGGTTTGAAAAAAGTCCTCATCATTTTGTCAGCACTTGTGACCGGTGTGCTGGTTTCGATATCGGGTGCCATTGGCTTTGTGGGGCTCATCATTCCCCATTCCGCTCGAAGCGTGTTGGGCATCAGTCATCGATGGGTCATTCCGGGTGCGTTTCTGGCGGGTGGCCTGTTCATGGTTCTTGCCGACACCCTTTCCCAATTGGTTTTGCCGGGGCAACAGCTTCCAGTGGGAATCGTAACAGCATTGTGTGGCGTCCCGTTCTTCCTGATGATTCTCAGACGAACAGATTATCAATTCTGACAAACTGGACAACACCCGAGGTGTATCGGCGTAACACGCCACCCGCCCGACCTACCGAGCGTTAATCCAGCACCAATCGAAAAACCCGTTGACGGAAACTGACGTCATAACCCCATCCCCCACCGCTATTTCCAAGCGCATCACGCTGGATGATATTCGACGTCCTGTGGAGTCGGAGCTGGGTACATTCAAGGCGTATTTCCGGTCGGCAATGAAAAACCGGGTCTTCCTGCTGGACCAGGTTGTGCAATACCTGCTCCGTCAGAAAGGCAAACAGCTGCGCCCCATTTTGGTACTGCTGACCGCTCGCGCTTGTGGCGGTATCACTGAAACGACGTATCGGGCCGCCGCACTGGTAGAATTGCTGCATACAGCTACCCTGGTGCACGACGATGTCGTGGATGAAGCGGACCGTCGACGCGGTATGTTTTCAATCAATGCACTTTGGAAGAACAAAGTGGCTGTTTTGTTGGGGGATTTCCTGCTCAGTCGCGGACTGCTCCTGGCTTTGGATCACCGCGACTACGAGCTGTTGCACATCGTTTCTGATGCAGTCCGCCGAATGAGCGAAGGCGAATTGCTGCAAATTGAAAAGGCGCGCAAGCTGGACATAGACGAAGAAACCTATTTCGCCATTATCTCGGACAAGACGGCGTCATTGCTTTCAGCATGTACATCCTGTGGGGCGCAAAGTGCGGGTGTCGATGAGGAGACCCTGAGTGCGATGCGCTCATTTGGCCAAGAACTTGGTATGGCTTTCCAGATCCGAGACGACTTGTTCGATTTCGGAGCTGATGACGTCGGCAAACCGCTTGGAATCGATTTGCAGGAAAAGAAGATGACGCTGCCATTGATCTACGCGCTGGAACAGGCAGAAAAGAGTCAAAAGAAGCGCGTGATGAAGATTGTTCGGAAGAAGAACAAGTCGCGCGAGGATGTTGAGGAAGTCGGCGCTTTCGTGAATGAGTTTGGTGGCATCGAGTATGCACGAACCACTATGATGCAGCACGCTGACCGTGCCATCGATTTCCTGGAAACACTCCCTCGAACAGACGCTCGCGACGCGCTGGCTGACCTCGTCCACTTTACCGTGACGAGAAGTAAATAGCCCCCTTCGTGCGAGCTACTGCAACTGAATGGTGCACTAATTCTGACGTCCCTGAGAGGCCGGCAGTAGCACTGGATCCGTCAACGCATTATTGGTGCGACACCTGCAGGTCTGGCTGCTGCCCATTTAAGAAGGCGATGGCCATTTCATTGAACACGGCAGGCCGCTCGATATTGCAAACATGGCCAACTCCTTCGATTACTTGAAGGAAAGCGTTCCTCGAGGACGCCGCCAGACGGCGAGCGGGTGGAAGAAACAGATAGTCCTTTCCTCCCATGAGATACAGGGCACGGCAATCTGAAACCGAATTGGACCATTGTTTCAAACGCCGTCGCACTTCCGGGACAAGCTGTATCCAGCGATGGAATTCATCCGGCTCAACCCGGCGAGCTTCTCTCCTGAACACGCGACGAGACTCCGCGGCCTTGCGCCCTGGCATGATGATCCAGGCAAAGGTTGCGTAGAGCGTACGAAAAGGGATCAGAAAACGCAGAGCCTGGCCAACGCTGATCAAGGAACGAGCGGACCAGGTAAAACCTGCCACAGCGCCCGCATAAATGACGGAATCAACTCGCTTGGGTGCCATTTCGACGATTTGACGAATCAAAATCGTCCCAAGCGAAACACCAACAAAGTGCGCCGACCCAATTCCTTCGGTATCGAGTACTTCGATCACATCCTGGCTTATGGAGGCCAGTGTATACCGCTTTTCGTTGCCGTGATATTCGCTGGATTTTCCGTGGCCGCGCAGGTCCACAAGCAGGATGTTGAATCGCTCACGAAAGTCCCGCAACTGCTTGAACCATACGGCCGAACTACCGCCAGCGCCATGGATGAATACCACCCAGGCGTCGGAATCGGGATTGGGAAACGTCTTGTAGGAAAGCATGGTCTTGCGGAAAAAGCGTCACGGTCTGTGACTGAAAATGGAGCCGAAAGCATCAGCTCATTGTACACCGATGGACGCCTATACGTGCAAAATACGGGAGGGTTGTTTCCGAATTGGAAAGATTGTGCAAGGTCGAGCCCGAGCAGGTGGCGTCCCGGCCTCCCGTACACGATTATGCAGACATGATGACGCCGGCCCAATCCCTGTCCCACGTCTTGGAACTGTTCCAAGAGCACTTTGGCACTGCTGCGCAGAGCCGCGCTTTTGCACCTGGCCGTGTTGAGGTCATCGGCAATCACACGGATTACAACGGCGGGACCGTCGTCGGGACGGCGATAGACCGGGGGATCGCCGTTGCAGCCAGAGTACGACCTGATGGAAAGCTGCGGTTTTACAGCGATACCAAATCCTCGGATGGCATCGTAGAAACGTCCCGGGCAACCTTTGCCCAAGACGACATCCCGACCTGGTGTCAGTATCCACTCGGGATCATTGACGAGGCCCACTTGCGTGGCTGGCCATCGGAGCCCGTTGGCCTGGACCTGACCATTGCATCTGATCTACCCGAGGGCACAGGACTCGCTAGTAGTGCGGCCCTCGAAATGGCAGTAGTGGGCGCCCTCAGCCAACTCCTTTTTACAGCGGATATGCAGCCTTCCAGAGGCGCGCTGGTTGAGGTAGCACATCGGGCAGAAAACCGCTTTGTAGGAATGCCGTGCGGTCTGCTGGACCAAACCGTGGTAGGATTTGGAAAGAAAAACGGTTTGGTGGTACTCGATGCTGCCATCAACAAAAGCGTCTCCATTCCCCTGCCCGCCGGTATTCGTTTCGTTCTCTTCCGGTCACATATTTCCCACGCCCTGGTGGATTCTCCTTACGAGGACCGGCATCGTGAATGCCGAACGGCTCTGATGGGACTGGAGCGATTCGTCCCTGGAATCAGGCATCTTGCGCGGCTGCACCCAGCCGATCTGGATGCCTATGCATCTGTCCTGGAAACTCGTCCGGCAATGCGAGCACGCCATGTTGTGCATGAACAACGTCGCGTGGGTGCTTTTTTGGCTACGCTGAGTCAGAACGATCTGGTTGCCGCGGGCGCATGCATGACGGCCTCGCACGAAAGTTCGCGAGCGCTCTTCGACAATTCGACTCCGGAACTGGATACGTTGGTGGCTACCGCGAATGCACAGCGCGGTGTACTGGGCGCTCGATTGTCTGGCGGAGGCTGGGGAGGATCCATGGTAGCCATGGTGACGGACGAGTTCGAGGAGAAACACGGTGAATCAATCTGCGATCAGTACGAGGAACTGTTCGAGGTACGACCGCATTGGTGGCAGTCATCTGCAGCCGCAGGCATGGTGTCTGAACGTCTTTGAGGCTCGACGCCTCGTTTTTCAATCTCCCGGATCGCACCGTGTCGCATCGCCCTTCGCTCCGTAAGCCATGACCGACCAATCTCCAGATCGCACTGAGGAACACCCCAAAATACGCTCTTGGAAGCGCACGGCCCTCGAGTGGGGATTCGTCATCCTGTTCATCGCTTTCCTTCGGTTTACGGATCAGGGTACGGTAGTCCAGGGATGGATGCAGCGGGCCATTCTGGCTACAGGCATATTCCAGGCCGATACGTCCTGGGCGGAAGAAGAGGCCGTTCCCGCCAGCTATGACCTTGCCCTGGAGACGCTCGATGGAGAGCCGGCCCACATGGAGTCGTTTCGAGGACGCACCATCTTCCTGAATCTGTGGGCCACATGGTGTGCGCCCTGCCTGGCTGAAATGCCTTATATCCAGGGTCTGTATGAAGAGGTGGGGGACGAAGGCATCGAATTCGTCGCGATCACCACCGATGATGACCCTGAAATCGCTCGTCAGTTTGTGGAAAACAAGGGCTATACGTTCCCTGTCTACCGCGTGGTAGGCGTGATGCCCGAACGGTACCGTAGCCATACCCTACCCACAACATGGGTGATTTCACCGGAAGGAAAAGTCGCTACGGTGCATGCCGGTATGGCCAATTACAATACCCGTGGATTCCGACGCTTCATCCGGTCCCTGTCCAACATCGAATCGCTATAGCGTCCGGTCAGCCGCGAAGGTAGTCGTCTGTTTTTTCCAGCCAATCTTGACGTGGGGGACTGAATATATCCACATCAAGTGTGTCCTCGAGAGCCTCCGCCTTGTGCCACACGTTGGATGGAATATGGAGGACCTCCCCTTCCCGAACGTCTACCACTTTTCCTTCGTCTTCCCCGATCCAGAATCGCAATGTGCCTTTAAGGATGTACGTGATCTGCTCATTGTCATGCTGATGTTTGGGCACAACGCTGCCCTTGTCCAAATACACGTGGGCCAACATCACGCGATCTCCTGAAATGAGTTTACGCCCAAGGGTCGGAGAAAGCCTTTCCATCGGCAGTTCATCCCAGGAAATGAGGGTTACATCAGGTGAATTGGACAGATCAGGCATGGTACATCCTCGCGTTGATGAAATAAGGAGAGATTCATGACAGAGGCATGATAACGATTTGATGATCGCGCGGTCGAATCCTCGACTGGTGCGATTCGTATTCAGACTTCACCCTGCGTATTCAGCGCCCTGTCATGGCCGCACGACCCGGTTTTCAAGACCCTGAACAGGGTTCAAGCCCTGCTGCCCAACATAATGGCTCTGTCCCTCATTCCCCAGGATGTGAACGTCGTTGCCCGGTGGGCGCTCGTCGATCCGGCATCGCCAGGCCCATTACGCGAAACGCTCAGGCTTACGCTCAAAGAACACGGGCTGTCATTACCACTCGTCCTGAAACCGGATGTTGGTGAACGTGGACACGGGGTGCACATTGTTCGAACCCAGCAGCAACTGCTCGAGGCTGCTACCCACTATCCTGCTGCGTTCATCGTTCAGGAATTCGTTCCGGGCGAGGAATTCGGGCTGTTCTATGTCCGCCAGCCTCATGAGGCTACCGGAATGCTGTTTTCAGTGACCAGGAAGGTCCTCATTCACGTGATCGGAAACGGCAAGCATACCCTTGAGCGCCTCATTCTGGCGATCCACGTGCGGTATGCATGGCGCCCACCTTCCTGAAGCGGCATACGGCCCGCCTGGACTGGGTCCCTGAAATGGGCGAGAAGGTGACGTTGGTCAATGTCGGCACACACGCACGAGGCGCGCTCTTCTTGAATGGAGAGGAGCTGATCACACCGACTTTACAGGCTGCTGTGGACGCCTTTGCTGGTCGTATGCCAGGTTTCTACTTCGGCCGATTCGACGTCCGCGTCCCATCGGTTGATCACCTGTGCCGGGGAGACGACTTGAAGATCCTGGAGGTCAACGGCGTCTCTTCAGAAGCTACCCACATCTATGACCCCTCCGGTACCCACCGCGAAGCAATAAGAACCTTGAGCGAACAATGGCGGCTTGCATTTGAAATCGGTCGCGCGAACATGGAACTTGGAGCCAACCCAACGTCACTCCGGCGCTTGCTTCGGCTGATCATGACCTGGAAGGTCTGGCCTTCCTTTCGCCCGGATACCCGGGCACCAGCTGAATGGAGCATGCGAGTAGAGCATAATCTTTCACCCAACGCTAAAGCTGAATGATCCGTCAACGTCTCGGTCATGTCCTTCACGGCGTGGGCAGCTATTCGCTGTTCATGGCCAAGGGCATTTCAGCTTCGCGAGAAAGCTTGAAGCACCTGCCAATCATCTTCAAGCAGATGGTGTATCTAGGGGTGAACTCAACACCCGTGGTGCTTATCGCGTCGGTGTTTGCCGGTGTCGTGCTGACCTTGCAGACGGCCTATCAGCTGGAGAATTCCTTCCTGTCTACAGACACCATCGGCGCGGTCGTCGTGCCAACGCTCATCCTGGAAATGGCGGCTTTGTTACCGGGGTTGGTGCTGGCCTCACGTATCGGCGCCAGTATCGCGGCCGAACTCGGTACCATGAAAGTGACAGAACAAGTTGATGCCTTGGAGGCCATGGGACTCAACTCGGTTGCCTACCTCGTCATTCCCCGCATCTTGGCTGGCATCGTCATGTTTCCCTGTATGTATGTCGCTTCGGCCATTGTGTCGGTCATGGCTGGAGCTATCGGCGGCGACGTGATGGGCTACCTTACCACAGAAGCGTTTATTCAAGGGGCCCGCATGTGGTTCGTCCCGGTCGACGCAGTCTATGGCTTGGCCAAATCGGTCGTATTCGGATTCCTGATAACGTCCATTGCGTGCTGGAAAGGATTAACCACAGCGGGCGGAGCGGATGGTGTCGGAAAATCCACAACGGAGGCAGTGGTCGTTTCCTGCGTCAATATCCTGATTGCGGACTACGTGCTCGCCGAACTGCTTCTCTGATCCTGTGCCCGCACCGAACGACCTCCAACTCTCGAACACCGGAGACGCCAGCGAAGGCTCAGAGGGACTGTCCACGTTTGGTGGGGTCTTCACGCCCTCCATCCTGACCATTCTCGGGGTCATCATGTACCTGCGATTCGGTTGGGTCGTGGGGAATGTTGGACTCATGGGGACGCTGGCCATCGTGACCCTGTCAACGGGCATCACATTCCTGACGGGGCTTTCGATTGCCTCCATTGCGACCGATCAGCGGGTGCGAACGGGCGGCGCATACTACATGATTTCCCGCTCGCTCGGCATTGAGGCGGGCGGGGCGGTAGGCATTCCACTGTATCTGGCACAGGCCTTGTCGGTCGCGCTTTACACTATTGGATTTGCAGAGAGCGTCGTCAACGTTTTTCCTGCCCTGGACGGGAAACTGGTCGCCCTAGCCACTACGGCGGCTGTGACCATCCTGGCACTGAAATCCGCTCGAGCAGCCATCAAGGCCCAATATGTGATCATGGGAGCCATCGGGCTCTCCCTGCTGTCTCTCATTTTTGGATCACCATCAGAGCCCAGTACCACCCTTCCTGTTGCGCAGGATGCTGCCGGATTCTGGGTGGTGTTTGCCGTGTTCTTTCCGGCCGTTACCGGCATTATGGCCGGCGTAAACATGTCGGGAGATCTGAAGGACTCGGGGCGGAGCATTCCGTATGGAACGCTGGCGGCGATTGGCGTGGGATACGTCATCTACATGGCGATACCGTTCCTGTTGGTCAACCGCGCTACACCGGAGGAGCTCATAGCCGATCCGATGATCATGCGGCGCATCTCGTTCTGGGGCGATGCCGTCATCATGGGTGTCTGGGGCGCGACACTTTCTTCTGCCGTGGGCTCCATTCTTGGGGCTCCTCGCGTACTGCAGGCGCTTGCCAGAGACGGCGTCCTTCCGCCTATGATGCGGTTTCTCGGTCAGGGATCAGGAGCAGATGACGAACCGCGTATTGGAACGGCTTTCACCTTTGCCCTGGCGGTTGTTACGGTCATTCTGGCCGACCTGAACATCATCGCACCCATTCTGACGATGTTCTTCCTCACGACCTATGGCGTGCTGAACATCACAGCCGGATTGGAGCGTTTTCTGGGCAACCCCTCTTTTAGACCCAAATTCAGGGTCCATTGGATGTTTTCGCTGATCGGAGCCGTAGGGTGTACGATTGTGATGTTTCTCATCAATGCGGCTGCAACCGGAGCCGCTGTCACCATCGTTCTGGCCATTTACTTCTGGCTCGAGCGGCAAGAGCTACGCTCGGCCTGGGGAGATGTCCGCACTGGTATTTGGTTCAATCTCACACGAACGGGCCTTCTCAGGTTACGCAATCGCACCGACGCCAAGAACTGGCGCCCGCATTTGCTGGTGCTCTCCGGTGCACCGACACGCCGCTGGCACCTCATCGATCTGGCCTCCTCGCTTTCGCACAATCGCGCTCTTGTCACCGTCTCGAGTGTCTTGACGGGAGATGCAATCACATCTCGACGCATCGAGAGTATGTCCTCCAGTTTGTACGAATACTTGGACAAGCAAGGTGTTCAGGCGCTGGTCCGCATCGTCAAGGCGGACGATCCTTTCTCAGGCGCAGTTCAGCTCATGACAACGTATGGATTGGGAACGCTCGTACCGAATACCGTGCTCGTGGGTGCTACCGAACGGGATGAGGCCCATGCTGCCTACTGCCGAATGATTTCCCAATTCTACGCGGGAAATCGCAATACACTGATCGTCCGATACAACGAGCAGCGTGGCTTTGGAGATCGACGCCATATTGACGTTTGGTGGGGCGGTCGAAAAGGTAATGGTGCGCTTATGGTCATCCTTTCCTGGTTGATCAGTACCAGTCTTGAATGGCGCGGATCGACCGTCACGGTGAAAATGGTAGTCCCTTCTGAATCGGCTCGCGTGGGCGCCAGAGCCAACCTGGAAAACATCCTGCATGCTGCCCGGACCAACGCGATGACGGAAGTGATCATCGCGGGCAATCGATCCTTCTGGGAGATCATCCGCGAATCGTCGAGCTCGGCGGATTTGGTGTTTCTGGGAATGGCCGAGCCAAACGAGGATTACGAAACGTATTACGATCAACTGCAAAAGCAAACGGAAGGTTTACCCACTACCGTGTTCACCCTGGCCGCAGAAGAGTTGGAGTTTGGAGAGGTGATCATGTAGGCCATGAGCTTGCAGTCGCTGTTTCACGTCGCATAATCGTCTTTGCTCCGTCGCTATTTGTCGCTCTCATCGCTATTCTCGGAAGCCACGGAAGCCACGTCGTCAATCTGATTCCATGACCGAACTAACGCCTGAACAGCATCGTCTGCTGCTCTCCTGTGCGGAGACCCACGGCACGCCCACCTATGTCTACTTCGAGGGGACCATTGTGCGGCAGATACAGACGCTTAAAAAGCACTTGAGCGGACTACCGCTCCGGTTGCTTTATGCGATGAAGGCCAACCATTCGCTGCCTGTCATGCAGACGATGCTGCGGGAAGGACTCGGAATTGACGCCGTTTCCCCCGCTGAATTGATGTATGCCCTGAAAGTCGGATTTCCCGTTGATCGCGTCCTGTTTTCGGCCAACAATATGACCGATGGTGAAATGCACTTCGCGACGGGACGCGGTGTCATGCTCAATGTCGGCGAGCTCTCCCGGCTGGAAGCCTTTGGCAAAGCATACCCCGGCAGTGATGTGTGCGTTCGGCTGAACGGACAGGTGGGAGCAGGTCACCACGAACACGTGATAACAGCAGGCGACAGGAGCAAATTCGGGATCCCCGTCGAACACGTAGAGGAGATTCACGCCATCGCTGCCAAATACAGTTTGACGATCGTGGGACTGCACCAGCATATCGGTAGTGGCATCATGGATACGAAAACGCTTTGGCAAGCCATCAGCGTGATCCTGGATGCCTCGACGTCTTTCAAAGACCTTCGGTTCATCAATGTGGGAGGCGGCCTGGGCATTGCCTATCGTCCGGACGAACAGGATCTGGACATGTCATCCTTTGATGATTTGATCGTGGAGCCTCTCAAGGCCTTCATTGACCAGCATCCTTCCGAGGATCTATCCATTTGGTTCGAGCCTGGGCGCTTTTTCACGGCCCAGTGTGGCGTACTTCTCGCGCGCGTGAACACGGTTAAGGAAGGCACTGTTCGCACGTTTGCCGGTACGGACTCAGGAATGAATCACCTCGTACGTCCTGCGATGTATGGCTCCTACCACCACGTGCTGAATCTTTCCAACCCCGATGGAAAGCATAAGACGTACGACGTGGTCGGCAACATTTGCGAGTCCTCTGATTTCTTCGCGAAGGACCGCCAAGTAGCAGAGCTTCGGGAAGGAGACATCATCGGGGTCCTGGACGCGGGTGCGTACGGCATGTCGATGACGACGACTTACAATATGCGATCGGAGCCGGCCGAGGTGTGGATTGATGCGGACGGGTCCCAATGTCTGGTCCGACCTCGGCGTACCGTGGAGGAAATGGTCGCTCATGAAATGCGGCAAGCCTGAGCGATCGCGTCAGCGCACATCGACGGTCAAGACGGGCAACCCCTCTACCTGCGCTTCCAACCTGTCTCCCGAGGCGACGGGCCCGACACCTTCGGGCGTTCCCGTGAAAAGCAAGTCGCCGGGCATCAGCGTGAATATGGACGACGCATAGGAAATCAATCGGGCCAGCGGGAAAATCATGTCTCTGGTGTGGCCATCCTGACGGATTTCTCCATTGATACTTAGCTGAATGACCAAATCTTGCGGATTCGGCACAGCATCGGACGGAACGAATTCTCCCAGCGGTGCAAACGTGTCAAAACCTTTGGCAACTGACCAAGGGTGGCCCTTTTCTTTGGCTTGCTGTTGAATGTCGCGAGCGGTCATGTCCAGCCCCACGGCATATCCCGCCACGTGGTCCAGTGCCTCATCTTCCCGAATGTCCTTGCCTGCCTTACCGATCAGACAGACCAGTTCCACCTCGTGATGTACGTCAGCTGAAGCCGACGGGATGACCATATGCCCTCCTGAAGCCACCAACGACGAAGCTGGTTTGAGAAAGATCATGGGCCTGGTTGGCACGGCGTTGCCCAGTTCGGCTGCATGCTTGGCGTAGTTACGTCCTATACAAACGAGCTTTCCTGGCCTGTAAACGGCATCTGCGCCACCATCGCGTCCCGGAATTCGACATTCCTCCATCATCCCGTGCATTGCCTTGAGCCTTTTGATGTCTTAAATTTGTGGGCTAAGCGAATATTTGCATGGCACCCTTAGTTGCCATGCTCACGTTCAATCATCCTCTCGCGTCGGTACCCAGCCCGGCGCCCCAAAGAAGAGTTACCAATGTACGCGATTGTAGAAATTGCAGGGAAGCAGTACAAAGTGTCCAAGAACGACACGCTGTACGTCCCGCGCCAGAAAGCCAAAGCCAAGGACAAACTGACGTTTGACAAGGTGTTGTTGGTCAATGACGGCAAATCCATTTCTGTTGGTACGCCGACGGTAGAAGGCATTGCTGTCAAGGCAACGGTCCTCGACCAGATCAAAGCTGACAAGGTACTGGTGTTCAAGAAAAAGCGTCGTAAGCACTACAAGGTCAAGAATGGCCACCGTCAGCCGTACACGCAGATAAAGATCGATTCGGTAGGCAAAGTCAGAAAAGCTGCTGCCAAGAAGAAAGCCGAACCGAAAGCGGCAGAAGCAGCTGCTCCTGCTGACGCCGAATAATCAAACCAGCGAGGTCCTGAATGGCACATAAGAAAGGAATGGGGTCCACCAAGAATGGTCGCGACTCCAACCCCAAGATGCTCGGTGTAAAAGCCTTCGGTGGTCAATTCGTTCAGTCCGGAGCCATTGTTGTCCGTCAGCGCGGTACCAAATTCCACCCTGGTGAGAATGTTGGACGCGGCGGTGATGACACGCTGTTTGCCAAAGCAAGCGGTACAGTTCGGTTCGCCCGGGGCAAGAACGATCGCAAATTCGTGCATGTCGATCCTGCATGAGTGCGATAGGGTTGTCTGACAGATTAGGCAGCCAACCGACACCTTTTGAAGCGGGGCTTCCCATACGGGAAGCCCCGCTTTTTTTATGTCTTTCGGGACGCTCAATCAGCATCGGATATCGTCTCGATCAGATGAGACAGTGTGCAGCTATCGGCGGCCTATTTAGATCATTCGAGACCCAAGAGTAGCAAGGTGAAAACGGAAAAATGGTCGGATCGATCCCGAACGAGGATACGGCCGCGGCTTTTGAAGCCATCGATCGTGAGTCCCTCAAGGACTATATCAAAACTCTTATTGCCGAGCTGCCTGAGCGTGAACAGACCATCCTGGCGCTGTACTACTTCGAGAACCTGACGCTGCGTGAAATCGCAGGACTCATGGATCGAACAGAGGCACGCATCAGCCAGATTCTGGCCAAGGTGCTCAATACCCTGCGCGCTCAGTTGGCCATGGTCTCAAACAAGGCTGCTTGATGCAGCACGCCCGGAGTCAGCGGTTCGTCCTCAGGCTCAGGGTACATGAAGATTGATTCTGCCAAAGACGACACTTTGGTTGGAATCGTAGAGGGAGGATTCGGGCGCGCGGCCACAGGCCGCGTGCCCGTCCTGTT
>CALIKL010000036.1 GCA_938018055.1 uncultured bacterium | reverse complement strand
TCCACCCGGCACCTCTGCTGACCGACTTGAATACCTTCCGCACCATATCAGGCTGGCTCTTCATGACGCTTCTGATCGCTTCGTGCGATTCGAGCATCACGGGGAATCCCAATGCCAACCAGCCGCCGGACACCCAGCTGAGTGTCCGGGACGAATCGCTCCTGGACAACCTGGGCGGTGACGAACGTCTGGTGAGCACGGTGCGCATTACCTGGAGCGGCGACGATCCGGACGGATTCGTCAAGGGATACGAGGTCCGCTTTTTTGATCAGCTCTTGGGAGAGAGCGACCAGGAATGGTCTTACACGACTACAACGGATTCGCTTTTCCTGCTCCCCATTCGTCAGGGAGAACGTATTTCCGACGTGGTATTCGAAGTGCGGGCGATCGACGAACAGGATCTGGCTGATCCGACTCCCGCCCGCACGGTTTATCCCATCCAGAATTCCCCTCCGACCATCCGGATCAGCCCGTTTGACCTGCCTCCGGATACCACGTTCAACGTGATGTCAATCGGCTGGATTGCCGAGGACCCGGACGGTGATACGAATCTGGCTCGCATCGATGTGAGCTTCAATGATTCCCTCAATTTTGTGGCCCTGCCGCCTGAAGTGAGCCTGGCCACCTTCGTTTTGCCTGAAACCCAACCCGGCGCCGTTGGCGAGATTGTAGACGCACAGGTTTTTGCCGGACGCGGATTCGAATCGACGGGCATCAGCGTGCCGGGCGTGCGCGTCGGCGAGATGAACACCCTGTACGTTCGTGCTGCGGACCAGACGGATACGACATCGGTTCGGGTGGACTACTCCTGGTTCATCAAGGGCAAGACCAGCAACATCCTCTATGTAAACGATTTCCGTCGGGCCACCCATCCGACTATCACACAATTCCATCTGGATCTGCTTGGCGAATATCTGCCGGCCGGCGCACCAGTTGATGTGTGGGACCTCACGACTCCGTTCACGACGGGAAGCTCCGGTAACTTCCCGCGCTCCGAACTGCTACCCTCGTCGTCTCAGCCCGGTCTGCAGCGATTCATGGAGGGATATGACTATATCTATTGGGTGGCGACAGCAACGACCGACCAGATTGTGGGCAATAACCTGCCCTTCGTAGCTCCGATCCTCGAGCCGTTCTTCGAGAAGGGGGGCAAGATGATGGTGCATTCGCCCATCCAGCTTCCCGTGGATCCGGAGGAGATCGCCACCAACGCCGCAACCCTGTTGCTGCCGCTCAACGCGCTTACCACGTTCCCGGACTCCTTGCGACAAACGCTTCGCCTGTTGTCCAACACACCGGTAACGCCTGAGTCATCACTGCCCGGTGCGTCCTCGCCACTGCCACCGCTCAAGATGAATGGCTTCGTGATCAACACGCTTCCGTATGTGGCCACCAGCTCGGCCACGATTCCACTTTACGCCGGACAATTCCAGTACGTTACCCGCCAGGGTAACCGCCGTGGTATCTGGCAGGGGTCATCGACCATCGCTTCAATTAGCGACGACCGGCGCGTGGCATTGTTTTCGCTGCCCATGGTGAATGAAGCCAACGGAAGCCCACTCGTCGTTGGTGAAGACGGCGACTCGCAGGCAGCGCGACGAGCGGTGCATCTCATCCTCGAAAGCCTTGGATTCCCGCAATGACGTTCAGAAAGACACATATCGTCTTTCTGCTGTTGCTGTTTGCAACGGCACTCCCGGCCTTTGCGCAGGGGATTCTGTCGGGTCGGGTAACCGATGCGGAGACCAACGAAACGCTTCCGGGTGTCAACGTCATTGTCGTTGGGACCTCACGAGGAGCTGCCACCGATTTTGATGGTCGATTCGAGATTCCCGGATTGCGGGCTGGTGAGTATTCGGTCCGGGTTTCGTTCATCGGCTTCGAGACCAAGCTGTTCACCCAGATTGTGGTCCGGGATGGGGAAACGACGGAGCTGAATGTGGAGCTGGGCGTGGCGGTGCTATCCACTGAGGACGAAATCGTTGTCATTGGAGAAAAACCTCTCGTTGATGTGGAGAGCTCGGCCTCCTCGTCCACCATATCACGGGAGCAACTCGAGTTAGCGCCTTTGCGGGATGTCCAGCAGGCCGTCGCAACGCAGGTAGGGGTTGTCCGTGACCCGACAGGACTTTACATCCGAGGCGGCCGCGCTTCTGAGACGGGATTCTACGTCGACGGCGTGTCGGCCAAAGATCCGTTGGCCGGTACCGGGTTCGGACTGGACGTGGGATCGAATGCCTTCTCCCAGATTGAAGTCACTACGGGAGGTATCGGCGCTGAATTCGGCGACGTGACTTCGGGCATCGTCGCCGTCCAGACCCAGGATGGGACGGACGATTTCCAGGGCTTCTTTTCTCACAAGCGGGACAATCTGGGCTTCAACGAGGACTCGGATGCCAATTACATGGAAGACGTCTGGGAGGCGAACTTGAGCGGGCCCATCATTCCGGGCAAACTTCGCTTCTTCATGTCAGGGCAGGTACAGCTCTCGGACGGTTTCACCCGTCAGACGGCCACGCCGGATCAGGTTCGTACCTCGCTGGTCGACGGCACCTTCTTCATGCCGCGGACAGGTAATCGGTGGAATGGCATCTCCAAACTTACATGGGAGCTCGGACCCGGTAAGAAGCTTCAGGGATCCTATCAGCGGTCACTGACGGTCAACCAGAACTCGCGCATGCTGCAGGTCACGGGAAACGACGCCGTCATAGCGCCAGGATTCCAGTACGCCTTTGTGCTGCAACCAGACAATGCCAGCACCTACGCGCATGACAACATTATTTCGTACCTGAAGTGGTCACATGTGTTGGGCGAGCAGTCCTTCTACGATGTGCAGTTCTCACGTCTGTTCACGCGTCTGCGCTCGGATGCGAATGGACGAAACTGGCGACCGGATAACGTGGACACGGAGCTGGATCCGTTTTCCATCGTGACCTATCCGGCCAACCTGTTCGTCGATTCCGAGGGCAACCCGCTGGATCCAAATGCACAATTTGTGCTACCCGGGCCCGGATTGATCAATAATGGGGGTATTGCGACACGCTTCCACGATCATTTCGCGGAGGAGTACACACTGCGGGCCACGTTCACACGCTTCTCGAAGGACCTGAACAACCGCTTGAACGCGGGCTTCGAGGCGAAATTCAATGACTATCAGTGGATTGACGTCATTCGGCCGTGGGTAGGTGCACCTATCGGCGAAAGCGATGGAGCCAGCACCGGACGCTTGGGTGATTCCTCCGACATCTGGCGGGTGAAGCCAAGACGCGGTGCGCTTTTCGGAACGCACCAGATTCGGTATCGGGGTCTGATTGCCAATGCGGGAATCCGCCTGGAGTACTGGGCACCGGGCCGGTATGTGGATGATCTTATCGACGACGAACGCGCACCAATTCTCGAGACCGTGCGCGAAAGCTACAAGAACGAGTCCGTGTCGCTGTTCGGACTGCGAACGAAATTCCGCCTGCTCCCCAAACTGCGCGTGTCATTCCCGATCACGGAAAACCGCGTGATGTTCTTCAACTATGGTCACTCGACCAAACTGCCGCATCCGACGTTCGTGTACACGGGTCTGGATCCATTCTTCCAGGATCGGTCGTTCTTCTCGGATCTGGGCAACCCCAATCTCGACCCCGAGGTCGATATCTCGTACGAGCTTGGACTGCGCACGCAGTTCACGTCCAACGATGTCTTGAATGTGACGGCCTTCTGGCGAGACAAATTCGACTTCATCACGGTCGAGAGTGTCATCGTGCCGGATCCGACCGGGCGTGAAGTGTTGCGTGCCTTCCGCGTGAACGGTGACTTCGCTCGCGTTCGTGGGATCGAGGCGAGCTATCTCAAGCGCGTCGGCGACCGATTCAGTGGTCAAGTAGCTGCATCCTTCTCGCGAGCCACAGGGCTTTCAAGCACCAACAACGACGCCCTTTCGGAATTCCTGGCCAATGGCGACATCGATAACACATTCGAGACGCCGCTCGCATGGGATCGTCCCTTTGATCTGAAGACGTCGTTGACTTTCCAGCACGATCGGGATCAACCCTTCCTGGGCGTAAAAGGACTGAATCGTATTTCGGCGCTCTTGTCTTCAACGCTCCGAAGCGGACAGCGCTACACGCCCGTCGAATTCCAGGGAAATGAAGTCAACCCGTTCTCCGGCGAGCAGGACTGGCGCCCGATTTACTCCCAGGTAGCGGACCCGGCAGATCGATTCAGCGAGATTGGTTCGATGTGGTGGTGGTTCGACTTGTCGATGCGCAAGACGCTGACCTTGCAGGGGACCGACCTGCAGCTTTCGCTTGAGATCACCAACCTCTTCAACCAGCGCAACAGCATCATCATCAATCCGGTGACGGGCGAAGCCTACCCAGATGTCGATCCTACGGTAACCGATTTCATCGCGCTTCGTGGCAACGCCGAATACGATGTGCCAACGGGCACGCGTGATCCGCGTTACGAGGACCCCAATACGTCAGGCCTGCCTCCTTTCAACCCGGCCCGGTTCCTACCTCAGCGTCACATCATGTTTGGCCTGTCGTTCCGCTTCTGATGAAACGATTCTTCGTCATAGCGCTCCTGATCCTGTTCTCGGCTCCTGTCGCGAAGGGACAGTTACTGCCCACGTTGGGCGGTGAGCGGGCTGGTACGTCGGGATTCCAGTTCCTGAAAGTACCGGTCGATGCCCGTGGCGCGGCGTTGGGTGAAAGTGTCGTTGCCGATGCAAACGATGTAAGCGCGTTGGTCTGGAATCCGGCGCTCGCCGCCCGGCTTCCCGGTATGCAAGCCGGTTTCCATCACACGGCATATTTCGTGGATGTCACGCTGGATTTCGTGGGGGTTACGTACCGCTTGCTGAATGGCATTGCGCTCGGAGCCAGTCTGCAGACCATGAATTCCGGCGAAATGAAGGTCACCACGGAATTCGAGCCAAGAGGAACCGGAGAGACATTCCGTTTGATTGATGTGGCTGCCGGACTGACGCTTTCCCAGCAGCTGACGGATTTGTTTTCCTATGGCATCACCACCAAATACGTGCAGGAATCCGTCGCAGGATTGACGGCCAGTACCCTTGTTTTCGATCTGGGTATCCACTACATGGTAGGCTCCACCGGAGCACGTATGGCAGTGGCCGTCCGGAATTTCGGGTTCGATGGCAGCCCGGAGGGTGAACTTTCCCGACCTGTAATTGCGGACGATCCCATCCGCATCGAATCGGAATTCGAGGCGATGACGCCGCCAACCACCTTCCATCTTGGATTCGCCTACGACGTATTTGACGGTCCGGAGGGCAGCAGCCTGACACTCCTGGCTCAATTGAACAATCCAAACGACAACGCGGAGTACTGGACGCTTGGGTCGGAATACGGCTTCAACGACATGTTCTTCCTGCGCGCCGGGTATCGTTTCGGCGTAGAAGAAATCGATGCCCCGAGTCTAGGCGCAGGTGTTCACCTGCCTGTGGCCGGCCGAGCTCTCAACATCGATTACGGATTCAACCGCATGGCCCGCTTGGGCAATGTGCACCGCTTTGGACTGACCATCTCCTTATGATCCGACGTGCTACATATGGCCTCTGGATAGTTTTGCTTCTGGTTTTGGCAGGCTGTGACTCTTTGATGGGTTCCAAGCAGGATGCAGTCACGGACGAGATCTTTGAGGCCGGCAGAAACGACCCTGAGCTGCTGAACGAAGTCGAATACGTTCCCCTGTTTCCGTTCTATGAATCGGGCGCCGACGGCCTGCCTCTGGAGGAGCCACAGGATGTGTACGCGGGATTTGACGAATTCCTTTACGTGGTGGATCGTCGTGGATTACACGTTTTTGATCTCTCTGGCCGGGCCGCCAACTTCCTTCCCATTCAGGGAGGAGGGACGTCCGTGGTCCAGGATCGACTGTTCCGGGTATATGTGACTGCGAGGCGGGATACGCTTCTCAATGGTCGAAACTGGAGTCTTCCAGTTGTAATGCGCTACGACAATGTCACGACGGGCGCGCCGACGGTGGGTGACATCATCTGGCATCCGTTCGACGATGACTCGCGCAAATTCAACGCGCCTGATCCCATCGAGACCGATGAGCAGGTCTCGTTTACCGGTGTGGGCATCATCCACGACAACCACATTTATGTGTCCCGCCGTGGACCGGTAAACCCTCGTGGGATGTTCATCCTGCCACACAACACCATCATGGAGTTCGACGAAAACGGCGTCAATCTCCAGTCGATCATCACGTTGCATCCGACCCGGGAAAGCCTGCGTAGCTCTCTTTTTCCAACTGATGTGGCCACGTATGTTCACCCGCCACAGCGCTCCTTCTTCCCGCAGGAACGACACTTTTTGCTGCTCCAGTCCACACGTCTGGATGATGTCGTGAGCGGCGGATTGGCTCCTCCTGATGCCTTGCGCTATTCGGTCATTTCGGTCAGGGTGGTTCCAACATCTGATGGTCTCGAGTACCAGCCCGATACAGACAAGCTCCGTATTGCTTCTAATCCTGAACGCGGAGACGCCTTCCTGTATGACGAATTCCGGTTCTCCAATCCAACGGACATCACGGTCGCAGCAGACGGATCCAACTTCATTTTCGTGACCGATGGCGGTACGGACTCCCTGTACGTGTTCACGGGGCAAGGCGTGGAAGGCGTGACACCACCTCCAGGTTCGACATCCACCAAGCCAGTCATAGTATCATTTGGCGGTACAGGTGATGGCGCATTGCAATTCAGGACGCCCCAGGGTGTTTCTACCTATCGCCGCATCGTTTACGTGGCAGACAGCGGTAATAATCGCATCGGTCGGTACCGACTGAACACCGACTTCGAATAGGCGTCTCACAGCGACGTTTTTTGTCAATCCGGACCCCAGAACTCCATGACGATCTTGCTGCGCCGCCTGTGCGCATTGGCCATTATAATCGCGCCCCTGACATCACACGGTCAGATTCAGGATGTGGGATCGGATGCCACTTTGGATGTGGCTACGTGGAATATTGAATGGTTTGGAAGCTCCTCCAATGGACCGTCCAACGATGATCTTCAAGTCCAGAATGTGGTTGACATCATGCTAGGATCCGGGATCGATATTTGGGCCGTACAGGAGATCGCCAATCAAACACGCGTGGATGATGTTATTGGAGGGCTCCCGGATAGTTGGGAGAGCATGCTGGCCACGGACTCCGGGCAACAGCGCATCGGATTCCTTTGGGATTCTCAGGTTTTGCAGCTGCGTAATTGGACCCACTTCCTGCAGTCCTTCAATTATGAATTTGCCGGACGGCCGCCACTCAAGGCTGAATTCAATGTGACGCTGCCGGATACGTCCTTCATTGCCACGTTTATTGTCGTCCACATGAAGGCATTCAGCGATCGCACGTCCTGGGAACGGCGCACTGAAGCGGCTCGGCGCATCAAGAATCACATCGATTTTACCAGCCTGGCCACGCAGCCGGTCTTTTTCCTTGGGGACTACAACGACGAGCTGGCGGCCTCGACCTACAACGGAGAGCGGTCTCCCTATGCACCTTTCCTTGAAGATCCAGATGACTACGCCGTATTGAGCTGGCCTCTGGAGCAAGCGGGCGGATTTTCCTTCCAGAGCGGCTCCTTCTTGGATCACATAACGGTAAGTAATGAGGCTGCAGACATGTGGGTGGAAGGGTCCACGCGCGTTCTTTCAAATCTGGTGACAGTCAACTCGTTCTATGCGCGTACGTCTGATCATCTGCCAGTGGTGGCCTCGTTCGGACCGAGCACGGTAACCAACACGGAGCGTGAATCATTACCCGCCTCGGCCAGCGTTCTTTCGGCTCCGTGGCCCAACCCCGCCGGCCACGAGACCTCAGTGCGCTATGAGGGAGTCGACGGATCGGCTCGCATCCAGCTGATCGATATGCTGGGCCGTGTGGTCTCCGAGCTGCCAGCCCAACTTGGAGTCAATCGCTTCGATCTCTCAGATCACGCACCGGGAATGTACCTGATCAGGGTTTTGCACCCGGATGCACCCACCGAATCGCGCCTCGTTCTGAAAGCAGACAATTGAACCGACCCAAGGCCGATCATTTTCGACTGATCCTCGCTTCGACCGGCAAGGGTCAGCGAACGGGTTCGTCGAAGTATGTATCGGGATAGGGCTCTTCGATGAGGGTGTAATGCCACCACTCATTGACGTAATTGCGGAATCCGGCATCCATCATGATGGAACGCAGAAGCATCCGGTTGGCCATGGCGCTGTCGGCGATAGCCGGATTCTCCGTATGGGACAGTTCGTCGAAGAAGTCGAACGGCGTTCCCATGTCCAGTGCTTCCCCATCGCGAGTCAGCGTAAGATCCACCGTGCTGCCCCGGCTGTGCCCACTGCGTTCCGCGATGTATCCGCGTTCGAACAGCTCTGCTTTCGGCACATTCGGATAGTAGACGGCCTGATTCAGGGTGTCTGTCAGATCTGCACCCCACTCGACGAAGTGGTCAACGGCTCGCTGTGGTCGAAATCCATCAAACACAAATAACGACACACCACGGGATCGGGCATCATGCTGGGCTGCGGCGAGGGCCCCGGCTGCTTCGGGTGTCAGCATGACGGCGTTGGCCTCGTATCCGCGGACTGGACGGCCCATGAAATTGTCCGATCCGAAATATTTTGCCTCGAATCCGATAGTCGCGTCCACATCAGAGAGCCGGACAAGGGGGGATTCGGAAGGTGTGGCGCAGCCAGTCATGAGCAAAAGGGTGATTAAATACAGTTTTAAACGGCTCATGATGCAGTCATGGCTTGTTCGATGGCTTTACGGCTTGCACTCCGCTCTCCTTTTACCAGCAGCATCAGGACATCACCGGGACGAGCCATGTTCAGCGCGGCTTGGACGCCTTCCAGTTCGGAGGCAAACAAGGGGACCTCTCTACCGTGCTGTCTGAATTCGTCTGCCAGCAAGCGTGGAACGCCCATCGGTCCCAACTCGCGTTCGTAGCCTACGCAGTCACCTACCAGGATTTCTTCGATGCCCGCTTCACCTCCACCACCCGTCACATGGGCGTGCGGATCGATGAAACCCGGAATAAGCGGAGCTCCCTCGACGTCCATATCATCGATTCCCAGCCGACGGTCCAAATCAGGCACGTCTGTTCCCACATACACAATGCGGTCTCCTGCCACGAGGACGTGGCATACGCCCTGGTCTTCCGGGGCAAACACATGCGCGTTTCGAATAAGGGTCAGCACGACGGGTCGAGCAGATGGATAGTGATCAGTTGGCAGGACCGGTAAAAATACGGTGTGATCCAGATCTGAAATATCAAGAACGCGATGAATTGGAAGGCTCCTTGTGCTGTTGATCGGCGCGGCTCAACGTGGTAGGTTGGTCTGCTTGCTTCCCATCCATCTCCCGAATCCATGCCACGATTCCTGATCCTCTTTGGGGTCGCCATCCTGATCATGCTTCCACGTGAAGCGACGGCCCAAAATGCCACAGACCACGATGGCCCCACCTTGTCTGAAATGTTTGCGGACCTGTCGTTTCGCTACGTTGGTCCGTCGCGCGGCGGACGTGTCACCGCAGTCGCAGGCCATCGTGATCATCCTCGGACGTTCTTGATGGGATCAACGGGCGGTGGTGTCTGGAAAACCACCGACGGTGGTACCCATTGGCGCAACACATCTGATGGTGTTTTCGAGACGGGCTCGATTGGCTCGATCGACATAGCCGATTCTGATCCGGACATCGTGTATGTCGGGACAGGATCAGACGGTATCCGGAGTAACATCATCATTGGACGCGGTCTCTACAAATCCACCGATGGCGGAGAGACCTGGGAGTTCAAGGGCCTTCGCGAGACTGGGCAGATTGGAGCTGTCGTCGTACACCCGACCAATCCACACGTTGTGTGGGTTGCCGCGCTGGGAAGTCCCTTCGGTAATAACCCGGAGCGCGGAATCTATAAGACGCTGGACGGAGGGGAGACGTGGACGCAGAAGCTCTTCGTTTCCGAGCAAACGGGAGGAATCGATCTGGAGCTGCACCCAACAGATCCCAATACCATCTATGCCTCCATGTGGCGTGCAGAGCGCAAGCCCTGGACGATCATCTCCGGGGATGATGGCTCGGAAGATGGGATATACGTGTCCCGCGACGGGGGGGAGACCTGGGAAATGAAAACCGAGGGTCTGCCAAGCCATTTGATCGGCAAGATTGACTTCGCGGTTACGCCAGCCGATCCATCGCGGGTGTATGCTCTCGTGGAGACGACACCGGATCAGGAGGGCCTCTATCGTTCAAACGACGAGGGAGAGACGTGGCATTTGGTTTCGAATTACCGTCCGCTCATGGATCGGCCGTTCTACTACACCAACGTAGACGTGGACCCGGTCAACCCGGACCGCATTTTTGTGAACTGCACGGGATTTTATGTCTCGGATGACGGGGGGCTGAACTGGGAGCGTCGCTCCACCCCTCATGGAGACAACCACGACATGTGGATCAACCCGGATGACACGGACATCTGGATCCAGTCGAACGATGGTGGCGCCAATGTCACCTTTGATGGCGGTCGCACGTGGTCGACACAGCACAACCAACCGACGGCAGAGCTTTATCAGGTCGATTTGGATGATCGTGATCCGTATTGGCTCTACGCTGGACAGCAAGACAACACCACGATCCGGGTGCCATCAAACGCAACCGGTAATCGGGTTGGCAATCCGGAATCCTATTGGGAAGCAGTCGGAGGATGTGAAACAGGGCCGGCGGTTCCCAAGCCGGGTGATCCCGACGTGGTCTTCTCGAATTGCAAGGGGCGATTCTACCAGTATTCCGAACGCACTGGCCAGTCCCGCAATTATTACGTGGGCGCCATGAACATGTATGGCCGCAATCCGGCGGAGCTGCCGATCCGATTCCAGCGCACCGTTCCGATTGAGGTCTCTCCGCATAACCCGAATACGGTCTATCATGGGTCACAGTACGTTCACAAGACCACGGATGGCGGTGTTACGTGGGAAACCATCAGTCCCGATCTGACGGCGTTCCGTCCAGAGCGCCAGGTCGTTTCCGGTGGTCCCATCACGCGTGATATCACGGGTGAGGAGCACTATTCGACGCTCTATGTCATTGAAGAATCACCCGTGCAGGCTGGTCTTCTCTGGGTCGGTGCCAACGATGGTCCGGTTCATGTATCCCGGGATGGTGGCGCGACCTGGACAGATGTCACCCCGACGGGTATGCCTCCCGAAGGACGTATCCAGCACATCGATCCGAGTCCCCATACGGCAGGAACAGCCTATGTCGCCGGTTACCGCTATCTGTTGAATGATTTCGAGCCGTATGTCTACCGTACAGATGACTTCGGAGCCTCGTGGACGAGGCTGACAGATGGAACGAATGGAATTCCTATCGACACCCCTGTTCGCGTAGTGAGAGAAGATCCTGATCGAGAAGGGATGCTGTTTGCAGGAACAGAATACGGGCTCTATCTCTCGATGGATGATGGATCTTCCTGGCATCGGTTCGACCAAGGATTACCCGCCTCACCCATCACTGATTTGCGCATCTTCCGTGGAGATGTCGTGCTTTCCACCATGGGCAGGGGGTTCTGGATCATGGATCGCATCGAGCCATTGCGTGTACCCGAAGTGGCGGAGAAAAATATCCTGTTATCGCCAGGCACAGTGACCATGGCGCGTCGGTATGCGCGTCGCCCAGGCCCGGCCGATCCGTCGTATACGCCTGCAGGGGTGATCATTGACTACTGGCTTTCGGAAGAGGCTTCAGACGGTATTACCCTGGACATCCTGAAAGACGATGTGGTCGTCCGGCGCTATCACAATGCAGCCGATGGTGAAGTGGAATCGATGGAGCAAGGCATGCGCGGTCCCTTTCGAGCTGCTGCCCGTGTTGGTAATCTGGATACAGAGCAGGGGTTGAATCGATTCCAGTGGGACTTTTCAGTTGACGGTCCACAACGTGCTGACGGCTCCATTGCCGGTCGTCTTCGAGCTGTACCCGGTAATTACACCGTTCGCATAGCGATCGGGACTTGGATGGCGGAGCAGGAGTTCTCGCTTCTTCCGGATCCAGATGTAATCGAGGA
>CALIKL010000035.1 GCA_938018055.1 uncultured bacterium | reverse complement strand
GTGCACCTGGCTCGGTTCGTAATGAGCGGTACTGGCGCGAACAACGGGCCCTGGAAGAAGACCTTGTGCGCCGGACTGAGGTATATCGCACCTTGCGGGCCAGCGGCTCATCCGATTACGACGCCTTGCTCGCGGTGCGTGGTGATACTGAACTCGTGCAACAGCTACGACAACAAGCCACCCAGCTCCAAGCCAGTCTGGTAGTCATGGAACCCGGTTCGGGGCAGATTCTGGCATGGGTCGGAGGGCACGACTACAACAAAGATCAGTTCGACAAAGTCGCTGCTGCGCGACGACAGCCTGGATCGATTTTCAAACCCATTCTGTACGCCCGAGCACTGGAAGACGGCTACTCACCCTACTACATGGTAGAAGACGAAATCCGGACCTTCGTTACCAATACGCGGGGCGAGCAATGGACGCCTACAAACTCAGGTGGCGGAGCCAGTGGACGGCTGGTAACGCTGGAGCAAGGCCTGGCTTGGTCGAAAAACACCGTATCCGCGCATCTGATAAATAAAATTGGACCGCAAGATGTGATTGATCTCGCACAGGATATGGGTGTTTCTTCACCCATGATGCCCGTTCCGTCTCTAGCGCTGGGAACGAGCGAGACCTCGCTCCTTGAAATGGTCAATGCCTACGCAACCATTGCCGATTATGGGGTCCGTCGAAATGTCACGGCCATCACCTCGATTTCAGACAAAGAAGGTCATATCGTTGCGACCTTTCCTTCTGAACCGGATCGCGTCCTCAGCGAGCAGACGTCCTACACCATGATCAACATGTTGCGTAAAGCTGTTGATCAGGGAACCGGCGGATGGCTGCGAACTCGATTCGGGATTCAAGGGGATGTGGCCGGCAAGACAGGCACGACGCAGAACAATGCGGATGGCTGGTTTGTGGCCATGCATCCTGACGCGGTGGTTGGAGCTTGGGTCGGATTCAAAGATCAGCGTGTGACGTTTACGTCGGATTACTGGGGCCAGGGTGGCCACAATGCTTTGCTCCTTGTCGGCGACTTCCTGCAAAGTGGTTCGAAAGGACCAGCTGCATACATTTCTTCGTCTGAATTCAAGCGCCCAGCTGCGTACCAAAACCCGAAAAAACCGCTCTACTCCGCGCCGCCCAAGCATATCGATCTGGCGGCCATCGGTGGAGAACTGAGAGAACCCTTCGAAGACGAATCGTTTACAGCGCCTGCTCGTTCTCCGCAGTCCATCTCCACGTTCACGCGTCGAGCGAGAATTCGAACCCTGTCCACCCCTCCGGATCGAGGCCAGTGATATTCATCGTTTCGGACCTGCATCTTGGTAAGGACATCTCGTCCGACCAAGACAGCCTCACCCAATTGGCCGCGTGTCTGGAATCGACGCGCCCTGATCATCTGATCTTCTTGGGTGACGTGTTTGATGCATTCATCGACACGGGAAAACAGCCGCCTTCTGTCGTCGAGGAGTGGGCTTCGAGAATAAAACCACTTCTGTCCGGTGGATGCCGGGTGACCTACCTGATGGGCAATCACGACAGGTGGCACCGTGGATACATCGAACAGTTGACCGGAAATGCTCCGATCCGTCGATCCATGCTGCTGGATTGGGCTGGGCAGCATATTCAGCTCGAACATGGGGATTTTGGACCCTCGCACAATGGTTCGACGTCGTTTGGGCGCTGGCTGTCTGACTTACCAGTAATGCATCGACTGTATACCAGTGTGCTTCCGTTCGGAGGCGCGGGTGCATTGGCTGCCGCCATATCCCGTCGATTTTCGTCCTTCGAACCCAACCCTGCCGCTGTCAAGGCGCTCAGGAATTATGCAGGGAGGGTGGTTGTGGCTCACGATCTGGACGGGGTCATCATGGGCCATTGCCATCAACCCGGGCTCTTTCACTTGAGTACTTTCAAGGAAGGCGCGTGGTACCTCAACAGCGGAGACTGGTATGAACACCGGTCATTTATTTTGCTGGAGGACAATCATCAGGCCCAGCTGTGTGGATGGCATGATGGAGCCAAAGTGATATTGGATTCGCTCTCCGTCTGAGGATGCACTAATTGCCTGCTCTTCCCGTCCTGCAAACGAGTCGTTCTCCGTATCGACAACATTCAGGCAACTTACGACGTTGATTGGGTGTCAAAGAGCCTGCAGGCGTACGGTGCTTCGAAAAGCCGTTGCGCCTGTGCATCTCCCAACCCATCACGTCGCCTCTAGCAGACCCAGATCATGTCGGATTGGAGCTACTCAGACGAGGAACTCAAGAACTACTTCAATGATGCGGATTCGCGTCAGACGAAGAAAGGTCTGCACGCACGCCTGATTGGGTTCTGGCACAAGCGGTTCAATCATCAGCGAAAAGCTGAGGCGGCTGCGCAGCTCAGCTGGATTGGTCTAATCCTTGCCAGCATTACGCTGCTTCTCGGGCTCTACTTCGTCTCCTTGATCGACGAGCTTCCTCCACTGACAGAAATTGAGAATCCTGATTTTCAGCTCGCCACGATAGCCTACACCGCGGATGGCCAGGAACTGGCACGGTATGCTCGTCAGAATCGCTCTTGGGTGTATTACAATGACATTTCCCCGCATGTAATCAATGCGCTTTGGGCCACGGAAGATCATCGCTTCTACGATCACTGGGGAATCGATGTGTTCCGTACGGTGGCCTCTGTCGGGAAGACCGTACTCGCGAAAGTGGGTGTCCCCGGGTTCGATGTGCAGGGAGGCTCAACGATCTCGCAGCAGCTGGCCAGAAATCTCTACAACACCCGCATTGGCCGTGAGCAAACGATCGGTCGCAAGATGAAGGAGTGGGTCACGGCCGTTCAGCTCGAACGCAGGTACACCAAGAATGAGATCATAGAGATGTATCTGAACACGGTTGAGTTTCCGTACAACGCGTACGGAATCGAAGCCGCAGCCCGAACCTTTTATGGAAAGGATCCGCGGGATTTGAATGAACTCGAGAGTGCAACCCTCGTGGGAATGCTGAAAGGCATCACGCGCTATAATCCGATCCGCAATCCCGAACGTGCCCGTCAGCGCCGCAATATCGTCCTGGCCCAAATGATAAAACGGGATGTTCTGGAGCTTGCCTTCCTGGATACGCACCGTGCTGATTCTGTTGGGGCCGTGTACCACTCTGCGGCCATCACCCAGTCTGTGGCGCCTCACTTTGCCGAGGAAGTACGCAAACAGCTTGATCGGTGGGCGGAAGAAAATGGATATGATCTGTATGACGATGGTCTGATTGCCTACACCACGTTGGACTCCCGAATGCAGTCCATGGCGCAGGCTGCTGTCGATTCGCTCATGCCGTGCTTCGAGGCGGTTGCCGACTTCGAGTGGAGTGAGCAAGGAAGCGACATTCGGGTCTGGGATACGGAACCATGCGCCTACCTGAGTGCGGAAGAAGATCTTGATTTCACTCCGTGGACCAATTTTTTCGGACGCTTTCCAGAGGTGTTCGAAGGAAGTTTGACCCGGACCGAGCATTATCGAAGCCATCGCCGCGCCGGACTTTCTCGGGACGAAGCCGTCGCGGCTTTGAAAGGCAACAAAGTGTTTGTCGACTCGCTGAAAGCCATTGTCACGCGCCCAGAAGTCGGATTTGTCGCTCTTGATCCACAGACGGGATTCGTCAAGTCATGGATTGGGGGTCGGAATTTGAGTACGGAGTGGTACGACAAGGTTTCGATCGCGGAGCGCCAACCGGGGTCCACGTTCAAGCCCTTCCTGTACACGGCAGCTATTGACAACGGGTACTCGCCGTATTTCACGCTTCTGGACGATTCCCTGACCTATGTGGACCCGGCGGGTAATGTTTGGAGTCCGGGCAACTCGGGCGCTCCGATGTCCAAACAGATGATTACCCTGCGTGAAGGGCTCGCTACGTCAAAAAACACGATTTCGGCGCGTCTGATTCTGGAGGTGGGAGCACCCAATGTGGCATTTTATGCCCGTCGAATGGGCATCACCTCCCCGCTGGCGGAAGTACCGGCTCTTGCTCTGGGGGTCAGTGATGTAAAGCTTCTTGAGCTGACTTCGGCCTACGCCACCTTTGCCAACGGTGGACTGCTTTATGAGCCTACCTTGATCTGGCGCATTGAAGATCAGTCCGGAAATGTCCTTTTCGAGGCGGATCCGGCACCACGCGAGGCGTTATCGGAAGCAACTGCGTACACGATGACCGACATGCTCCGCGCCGTGATTCAGCAGGGAACCGGAATCCGAATGAATGCTCAATATCGCATGGGCGCCTACGACCTAGCGGGCAAAACGGGTACGACGCAGAACAGTCAGGACACGTGGTTCATGATGATGCATCCAGACCTCGTCATGGGATCCTGGATCGGGTTCAACAATCCCTCCTACCGATTCCGTACCGACTGGTGGGGGCAGGGCGCCCATACCGCGCTGCATGTCGTTGGGTCGTTCATGCAACGAATCACAGCGGAGGGAGAAACCTTTATTTCAGAAGATGCACGTTTTCCTTCCCCTGCCAGGTTTGGTTTGGAACCTGAGTTGGTGCCTTCCGATTCGTTGAGCCTTGAGGAGGAGGATGAGCCGCGTGGAGAGGATCGACTGGACTGGTAGACGCTTTGGTTCGATTCAGCTCGAAAACGCAGCCGCATCGCTGGGCCCAAGCCACGTTCGAATGCCTTCTCCCAAGGATGACTGAGCCGCAGCAGCAGTCGGTTCGTCCTCGAAGATGGCAAACACAGAAGAACCTGATCCGCTCATGGCGGAATAGGCAGCACCTCCCTCAAGAAATCCACTCTTTAACGCTTCAACGGACGGATACCGCTCGAAGAGATGGCGTTCAAAATCGTTGACCAGGTCTGTGCGCCAATCCTGCAACGAGCCCTCCGTCATCAACGCAAGGAGATCGATCCGATCCACATCATTCGGGCGAATGCCGCTGTAAGCGTCCACCGTACTGATGTGTACTGGTGGAACAGCAATGAGCAACCAGGTCGATCGCAGTGCCGGAGGAAACGCGATGGCAGACAGGACTTCACCTCGACCGGTGCCAAAGGCCATACCCTCAAAACCCAAGAAAAATGGGACGTCGGATCCGAGGTCAGCTGCCAGCCGATGAAGCTGCCCATCAGATAGAGGCGAACCAAAAAGAGCGTTCACGGCAAGCAATGTAGCTGCGGCATCGCTACTACCCCCTCCGAGTCCGGCGCCAAATGGCAAGTCCTTGTCCAAGTGGATGGCTACGCCTTCCGGATCGTGGCCCATGCGCTCCAGGACCTCAAATGCTGCCGTTGCCGCCTGTATACACAAATTACTCCCATCCACCCGCAGATTCGGAACGGAACAGGTCATCGAAATGCCTTCGCCTTCGGAAAAAGAGAGGGAATCGGCCCACCCAACGCGCAGAAAGACGGTCTCCAAATCATGAAAACCATCCTTACGCTTCCTCAGGACGTGCAATCCGAGGTTGATCTTGGCAAAGGCCGAGGTCTTCACGAGGTCACTGGAATCGTTGCGATGTGGGGTGTATTGACGTAGTTTAGGGCAAAATCAACGCTTTTTCCCGTTAGATCCAACAGGCCACTGCCTATTTTCCACCTGCTACCGATTCGCCTTTCCCGTAGCTGACATGCCGATTTATCCGGCGATCTAACGAGTTGTCTCTTTTACCCATGATGCAGAAGAATTCCACCTTATCCGGGGTGGCCCTGGTGCTTTTGGTCACATGTGCGCTGGGCCTCCCTCAGACGAGTCATGCGCAGATTTCCGGTGATGCAGCCTCCGAGCTGCTGGAAGCAGCCCAGACCAATCCGTTGCTGTTGCTTCGTCAACGCCTGAGTCAATCCGCTCTTTCGGCAGCCGGTATCCCGCTGGAAGGAGCGGTTGACCCGATGGAATACATTGTCGGCCCTGGTGACGCCTTCACCGTGGTCATCAATGGACAGGATATAGGTGGCGCGCCGATTGCTGTTGGTGCCGATGGACGGATAGCGATGCCGGATGCGGGGCTCGTCGATGTGGGAGGCTTGACCTTGCAATCGGCGCGCAGCACCATTTCGGAATCCCTGGCCGCCTACTATGAAGATGCTGACATCGACCTCTCCCTCGTGCAGTCGCGCCAATTCTATGTCCATGTGAGCGGTGCGGTGCCGATTCCTGGACGGTACCTGGCCTTGCCCGTATCCCGGGTGTCCAACGTCATTGAACTGGCTTTTGCTGATACAACAGCGTTGCCGGTGGCCAACCCGGCGTTCCAGCCTTCCTTTCGCAATATCGAAGTGCGGCACCCCGATGGTTCGGCCACGCGCGTCGACCTGATGCGCTACATGACAACCGGCGATACGGACGCCAATCCCTATTTGCAGGACGGAGACGTTGTTTATGTCCCTACATTCAATCCCGAATACGCTTCGGTGTCTGTCGCTGGGTATGTCCCCTACCCCGGCAGTTACGAACATCGTTCAGGCGACCGACTGGCAAATCTGCTTGATATGGCCGGTGGTATTTCATCAGACGGAAGTGTCGCGTCGGTAACCGTTACGCGCGCTACGCCAGATGGCCTCTGGTCGAAGTCATTCAGCGCCGAGGATCTCCATTCCGGAGATGCTGGCGATGTCACGCTAGAGACCCTCGACGTGGTCTCCGTCAGTGAGCGATCTGAGGAGCGTGGTCTCGTGCGCCTCGAAGGACGCGTTCTCCATCCGGGGGCCTATCCGATCGTGGATGGCGTGACGACCCTACGCCAAGTCTTGGAAGCTGCTGGTGGATTGCGCGACGACGCGCTTGCCCGCGGTGCCTACCTCGAGCGCCGTTCGCTTCCCGATGCGTCTCGAGACATGGTCCCCGACCGGACCGTCAACCCGGAACTGGCAGTTCGCCAGGCGTTGCGTTCCGATACGTTTGCCGTTTTTCAGCGACTGCGCCTGACGGATCTGGACCTCATCAGCCGTTCCTATTTCATCCAGGAGCTGGCTTTTCAGAATCGCGTGAGCATGGATATGGTGTCGGTACTGAATGGCCAGGGCCCGGATGTTACCCTGCGCGCAGGCGATCGCCTGTTCGTGCCGCGCGATGAGGCATCGGTTTACGTCTTCGGACAGGTGCTTCAGCCTGGATATCTGCCCCTCGTCGAGGGACAAACGGTAGGAACGTACCTGGCGCTGGCTGGTGGCCTTTCCGAAGTGGCTGGTCGGATTCTGGTCATCGATCCGGCAACGGGTTCCCATCACGAAGACGTGACCCGTTCGCTGCAGTCTGGCGATATCGTCTTCGTGGACAAGGATGCCACGGTGTCGGATGATCCCGAATTGGAACGTCTGCTCATCGAACGTGAGCGAGCCCAGGCCGATGCGCGCATCCGTACCATGCAGGCCATCTTCCAGGGCGTGACGTCGGTAGCGTCCCTGATAACACTGATCATCACCATTCGACGCAACTGAGACATTTTCAGTACTTGCGACGAGATCCTCATTCTTTCTTTCGACCATGTCCCAATCCGAAACGCGTGATGCGGCAGACCGCATCGAAGTGATGAAACAGGAAGGTGAACAGGCCTGGTGGAATCTCCTGGGCGTCCTATACCGGTGGAGACGGTTCATCGTAATCGTCACCTCCATCATGGCCGTTGCCTCGGTCATCATCAGTCTGTTGTTGCCAAACTGGTTCAAGGCGTCCTCTCGTCTGTTGCTCCCCGCTTCGTCCTCAGGCGGCTTGGCTGGTGCCTTACTCGGGGATATTTCCTCTGCTGCGCAGTCCCTGCTGGGAGCCGGCGGCGGCGACTACGTTCGCTACATGGCTATCCTGAACAGCCGAAGTGTATTGGATGACGTGGTACAGGAATTCGACCTGATCACCGTCTATGAATTGGAGGAAGAGGAATTCCCCGTAGAGGAAGCACGAGGTACCCTTTCTGACAATGTCGAATTCGTAGTGGATCAGGAGTACGATTTCTTCTCGATAGAAGTGCTGGACAAAGACCCGCAGCGTGCGGCCGATATGTCCAACTTCTTCGTACAGAAGCTGGAAGAGATCAACAATGAGCTCTCCAAGCAAACTGCTGGCAACTTCCGCGCGTATGTAGAAGAGCGCTATGGCTTGGCCGAGGAAGAACGCGAAGCCATGCTGGACTCCTTGGCTGCATTCCAGCGCGAATACGGCGTCCTGGACCTCGAAGCGCAGACCGTCGCCTTCTACACCCAATTAGCTGAGATGCGCGCTGACGCCGTGCAGCTTGAAATCCAGCTCGCCTCCTTGAGCACTCAGTTTGGGGAAAACAACCGCCAGGTCCAAAACCTCGATGCGCTCGTGACAGCCGCTAATCGGCAGTACGAGAATGCACTCGATGGACGCGAGGCCGTGCTGCCCGTCTCACGCGAGGCAGCTCCGGACATGGTCAAGAAATATCTGGACCTGACCCTTGAGCGCACCATCCAGGAGCGAATCCTTGAACTGGTTGCCCCGATGCTGGAGCAGGCTCGATTCGAGGAAGAGCGTACGGCACAGGCTTTGCAAATCGTCGATCCTGCAGTAGCGCCGGTGGAGAAATTCAAGCCCAAGCGTAGCATCATCTGCATTGCGGCGACGCTTTCCGCCTTCATTCTCGCCGTTCTGTTTGCCTTGATAATGGACTGGTGGCGTCGCAGCTTCCCGGTCTACGCCCAGCGACTGCGCGAAGCAGCTGCCAGCTGATCGGCGTCTTGTCGACGACGCCTGACATATTGCGCGCAGGCCCCAGCACCCGCTGGCTCGGAAACTGGGGAAACCTCCTGTTGTGGGGAGGATTTGGATTCATTTTCCTGATCCTGCTCTACATCACGTGGGCGGCTCCTGAAATCCTGCCTTTCCTTCCGGTCGTTTTTGTGGCCGGAGCGGTCGCCATCATTCTCTTCTGCTATCCGCTGTTGAATCTGGCAGCCGTGATGTGCGGATTTGTGCTTATAGTTGGATTCAGTGCAGGATTGGGCATATTCGAGGCCCTTTACGGGTTGTATTACCTCTCCTTTCTGGCGTACTGGTTTTTCACTCGAGCTATCCTGAACGGAGAAACGATTTGTCGTCGACGGGAAGAGCGCGTCTTGCTCCTCTTCTTGATCCTGGCAACGGCGACGGTTCCATTGTCATTTGTCTTTGGCGCCATCCCCTCCTTCGTCATGGGTGAATGGCTCAGCCTGACGATGCTTGGCTTTTACTGGCCCATTCGTGAAGCCATCGAAAAGCACCCAAAAGGACTACGTGTTGTTCTGGGTTGTGTCATCTTCGTGGGCTTGTACGTGTTGGCGCGCAACCTGCTGGAATACAGAAGCGATCTCGCGAACGCAGAAGCGCTGTGGCAAATCGCGGCCAGTCGAGCTATCGCCAATGAATCCTTGTTGATGATTCCGGCCCTGTTCAGTGTGGCCCTGTTCCTGCGCACCAAATCCTGGCAGGGACGCGCGTTTTTTCTCGCTACGGTCCTGGGACTGTTTGCCGGCTTGATCCTGACACAGAGCCGGGCCTACTGGGTTGCTTTCTTTTTCGGGGCCGGCATCACCTTTCTTTTTGTGCCCGTCAAAGACAAGGTGCGCATGCTGACGGTCGGTATCCTTTCGGCGGCAGGCATCTTCACGCTGGCCTATGTCGTGCTGGGAGAGTACTTGCTCCTGGTCCTGTCTGGTTTGCTCGATCGATTCCTGACCCTCGAAACAGCCGTTACGAAGGATATTTCTCTGATCAACCGTTTCCTCGAGGCGCAGGGCGTGTGGGAGCATATCAAGGTGAACCCAATCCTCGGTTATGGCATGGGGGTTCCCTATCGGTTTTTCAATATTACCTACCTGTATTCCGAAGAAAAGACCTTTGTCCACAATGGGTACGTCGCCTTGTGGTTCAAATTCGGAATCTGGGGAACGGGAATGATGCTGTTCCTCATGGTGCGATTCTGGATGATGTCCTTCGGTACCTGGTGGAAGAAACTGGCTGCACCGGTACCAGCCATCGTGTCTTTGGCGGCAACGGGCGCTATTTCAGCGCTTGCGGTGACAGCAACGACCGCCAACCCGTTCTACCAGAATGACCTGATGTTCATGTATGCTGCCCTTTGGGGCATCGTGGGTGGCATCCGTGCGCGGGGAGAACGTAAAACGATGATCACTCAGGCCTCGAGCCCGGCACATCATACGGGGCCACCTGAATGAGCCATATCGTCAATCAGCCGTCGCGTGCAAGAGAGGTTGGGTATATCACCCGGTTTCTGCCTGCCTATCGCAAGGTCGTCATGAAGGCCTTGGCAGACCGATTGACCCACGGGCTGGTCATTGGATCAGGACAACCGCCTGGATCGTCCGCATTTGATGCCCTGCTACCCCCAGAGGAGGCAACCGCCTCCACAATCGAGCCCATTGTGCTTCCCAACCGGTGGTTCCATGGCGAGAAGTTGCATTGGCAGGCCTACAGTCCCATGCTCAAGCGAGCGCGCCAACCCAAGGTGCTGGTGATTGAAGAATCTCCCCGAACACTTTCGCTCCGTCCTCTGCTGCGCCAGGCGCGTCGTCGAGGCATAAAGACGATTCTATGGGGTCATTTTGCGTCCATCCACCGTCCCTTTGATCCAGACCATTGGCAGGACCGACGCCGTTTGAAGACTGCAGGTATGGCAGATGCACTGCTGACCTACACAGATGCTTCTCGCCATCGATTACACGACGCGCTGCCGGATGCCCATATTTTCACGGCTCGCAACACGCTGGACACACACACACTTTTTCCTGTTGGGGACGCGTTGATTTCGGAAGGACGCCCGTCCATTCGGGCCCGACTGGGCCTTGATGATCGTCCTACGCTGCTCTTTCTTGGGCGCCTGATTCCCGAAAAGAAGCCGGTTCAGGTCATAGACATCGCGGCAGCCTTGAGAACGGGGGCTAACCCCGCGCAGGTTGTTGTAATTGGTGACGGTCCAGAGCGATTTGCGGTGCAAGCAAGAGCGGCTGAACTGAACGTGCCGCTCACATGGACCGGGGCGCTATCTGATCTCTCGGAGTCGGCACCCTGGATTGCCGCTTCAGACGCACTCGTAAACCCGGGATATCTGGGACTGTCCATCAATCATGCCTTCTCCCTGGGGGTGCCGGTTGTCGCACCAAGACCGGATCCTGACGGCACCGGACACAGTCAGGAATGGGTGTTCATGAAGGACGGTGAGAATGGTCGCTTTGCAGCGGATGATTCTGAAAAAGAATTGACTCGTGCCGTGAGCGACGTGTTGAACGATGGCGCGGGTTACCAGCGGCGTGCCGCTGCGTTCGCTCGAGAAGAGCTGAGCCTGGAGCGCATGGTCGATGGCATGCTGTCTGCTATTTTGCATGTGGCGCCGGACGTTTCCCTGTCCGATCCCTCTGATCAGCCGGTTTCCACCTCGTGAGCGCTCCTCATATCATTCTCCTAGGTCGCTTCCCGCCTCCCCCGGACGGGCAATCCGTGGCAACGCAGCGGTTGGCCGAGCAGTTGGAAGCTACGTGGGCGACCCATCGTATTAACGCCATGATTCCCGCTGAAGCCTCGATCTCAGCCAAGTTGAGGCATTACAGATCGGCGGCACAGCAGTTGGAAAAGGTGTTGGCCGAACATCCGGACTCCCTGATCATCTGGTCCTCGATTTCCCCTGAAACGGTAGGACATTGGCGCGATGCGCTCACTCTCTTTCCTCTTCTAAAAGGACGCCGTGTTATCGCCGTGGCGCACTGGGGCAAGTTCGCGACGGTATTCGAAAACGCGGCAACTCGATGGAGTGCAAGGCGCTTGTTGCCGACCCTGGACCGGGTTGTGTTTACAGCACCCGTCCTGTCTGATGCCTGCGAACCGTGGCTAGCAAAAGAGCGCCGTGCGGTCATCCCAAACACACTCGATGAGGCGCTGATTCCTCAACCTGACGTAGTTGCGACCCGGATTGAACGTGGTCCGTCCTCTCCGCTGCGCGTGCTGTTCTTGAGCAATATGATCCGTGAAAAGGGATGGGAAGACGTGCTGGAAGCTGCTTCTAGGCTTCATGACGAGGGACTCGATTGTTTGTGGACATTTGTCGGGGGATGGCCCCAGAAGGACGAGAAGCGGCGTTTCCATGCCAAGGTCAACGAGTTGGGAG
>CALIKL010000034.1 GCA_938018055.1 uncultured bacterium | reverse complement strand
CAACGCGCTTGGCCAAAACCGTCGTGATGGCCGCCGTCAAGGTCGTCTTGCCGTGGTCCACGTGACCAATCGTACCCACGTTCACGTGGGGCTTATTACGCTGGAAAGTTTCCTTTGCCATGTTGGAATACCTATTGGAGTCTTACCTGGTAAGGGGTTCGTTTATAAAGGGTTGATCACTCGTCGTCCGAAGTACCCTTGGCCGCCGCGATGATTTCATCGGAGACACTCTTCGGTACTTCTGCGAAGTGGTCGAATTGCATGGTGTAAATGGCACGACCCTGCGTGATCGAACGCATATCGGTCGAGTAACCGAACATGTTCGACAGCGGGACGAAGGCCTTGATGACCTGTGCGTCAGCACGAGGGGTCATGGAGTCGATGCGTCCTCGGCGGCTGTTGAGGTCACCAATGACCTCACCCATGTACTCTTCCGGAGTCACCACCTCAACGGCCATGATCGGCTCCATCAAGGCAGGACTTGCAGCACGGGCAGCCTCGCGGAAGGCCATGCGGCCAGCGATCTCGAAAGACAACTGATCAGAGTCCACATTGTGGAACTTTCCATCGTAGAGACGCGCTTTGATACCCTCGATCGGGTAACCGGCAAGAGGCCCCTGCAGCATAGAGTCTTTGATCCCCTTCTCTACCGATGGGATGTACTCACGCGGGATGGAACCACCCTTGATGTCATCGATGAACTCGAGACCTTCTTCCACTTCGTCGGAAGGACCAATCTCGACCCATACTTCAGCGAACTGACCACGACCACCGGACTGCTTCTTGTGCGTGTAGCGCTTGTCCACCGTCTGGCTGATCGACTCGCGGTAGGAAACCTGCGGCTTACCGACGTTTGCTTCCACCTTGAATTCGCGCTTCAGGCGATCCACGATGATTTCGAGGTGCAACTCGCCCATTCCGGCGATAATCGTCTGACCCGTTTCATGGTCGACTTTCACCTTGAATGTCGGATCCTCCTCTGCCAGCTTCTGCAGGCCGTTTCCGAGCTTGTCGGAATCGGCTTTCGTCTTGGGCTCGATAGCAATGCGAATTACCGGCTCCGGGAATTCCATTTTCTCGAGAATGACCGGGTGATCCGGGTCACAGAACGTGTCGCCCGTGTGCACCTGCTTGACGCCAACACCTGCTGCGATGTCTCCGGCGCGAACCGATTCAACATCCTCGCGAGAGTCGGCGTGCATGAACAGGATACGACCGATGCGCTCCTTCTTGCCGGACGTGGCATTGAGGATCGCTGAGCCTTTGTCAAGTTTTCCGGAGTAGACCCGAAAAAACGTCAGCTTACCGACATAAGGATCGGTCATCACTTTGAAAGCGATGGCACTGAAGGGCCCGTCAGGGTCGGATGGACGCGAAAGCTCTTCTTCCGTGCGCGGGTGGATGCCCGTGATGGCCGGGACGTCGGTCGGGGCCGGGAGGTAATCCAGGACGGCATCCAGGAGACGCTGAACGCCTTTGTTTTTGAAAGCAGAACCGCAGAAAACAGGCGTGATGTCCAAGCTCAGCGTCGCTTCGCGAACAACATCTTTCATTTCCTCTTCGGTGATTACTTCACCCTCGAGGTATTTCATGAGGAGCTCGTCATTGTGCTCAGCAACTGCCTCAAGGAGGTTGATGCGCCAATGGCGGGCTGCGTTTTCCAGGTCATGCGGGATATCGATCTCGTCCCACGTCATGCCCTGCGTCTCATCGTGCCAGATAATGGCCTTGTTTGAGATCAGATCCACGACACCTTTGAACATCTCTCCTTCGCCGATCGGAATCTGTACCGGAACGGCGTTGGCCTTGAGACGCTCCTTCATCTGAGCGACTGCATTCTCGAAGTCGGCGCCGGTACGATCCATCTTGTTGACGAATGCAATACGCGGAACACTGTATTTGTTGGCCTGGCGCCAGACGGTTTCTGACTGCGGCTCCACACCACCTACAGCACAAAACAGGGCGACCGCGCCGTCAAGTACACGAAGCGAGCGCTCGACTTCCACCGTGAAGTCAACGTGACCCGGGGTGTCGATGATGTTGATACGGTGGTCCTTCCACTCACACGTGGTAGCGGCGGACGTAATGGTTATACCGCGCTCCTTTTCCTGCTCCATCCAGTCCATGGTGGCGCCACCTTCGTGAACTTCACCCATGCGGTGCAGCTTACCGGTGTAGTACAGGATACGCTCTGTAGTCGTCGTCTTACCAGCATCAATGTGCGCCATGATGCCGATGTTGCGCGTCTTTTCAAGCGAGAAAACTTTGGACATTGCTGATCGTGATCAGGTTTACGGGGCGAACCCGGTGAGAAACAGTTCTAGAAGCGGAAATGAGCGAAGGCCTTATTGGCCTCTGCCATGCGGTGCGTGTCATCTTTCTTCTTGACGGCACCACCTTCTCCTTTCGCTGCGCTGATGATTTCGCTGGCCAGGCGGTTGGCCATGCTTTTGTCGTTGCGGCTTGAGGCGTACTGGATCAACCAGCGAAACGCGAGCGCCGTTCTGCGCTCGGGGCGCACCTCGATCGGCACCTGGTATGTGGCACCACCGACTCGACGGCTGCGAACCTCCACGAGAGGAGCCACATTGTTGATGGCCTGGCGGAAGATCTCGATCCCTTCTTCAGAGGTCCGTTCGCCGATGACGTCGAAGGCATTGTAGACCAGTTTCCGGGCCACATTCTTCTTGCCACTCTTCATCACGGCGTTAACGAATTTCGAAACCATCACATCTTTGTAGATGGGATCCTCAATCGCGTGGCGCTTTTCTGCTGTTTTTCTACGCATGTTTTTCTGGCGCTTTCCTGCCTGGAGCAGGACCTTGTCTGGAAAACAAGGCGGGCTGCCTTGGTTGTCAGGCTGCCCGCATAGTCAATTGGAGTGTGAGCCGATTACTTCTTCGGGCGCTTGGCGCCGTACTTGGAGCGACTCTGCCGGCGATCCTCCACGCCTGACGTGTCAAGAGCCCCGCGGACGATGTGATACTTCACACCGGGAAGGTCCTTTACACGACCACCGCGCACGAGCACAATGGAGTGCTCCTGGAGGTTGTGGCCTTCACCCGGGATGTAGGCAATGACCTCAATCCCATTGGTCAGGCGGACCTTGGCAACTTTGCGGAGAGCCGAGTTCGGCTTCTTCGGCGTGGTGGTGTAGACACGGGTGCAGACGCCGCGACGCTGAGGGCTTGCAGCCAGCGCGCGAGACTTGGTCTGTTTGACCTGAGGCTTGCGTCCTTTGCGAACCAATTGCTGGATCGTTGGCACGTGGATTACCGTCTGTTTTCGATCAGTTTCTTAGGCTTCGGAGCCGGCCACAAAATGGGCGTCATCCGAATTGTATCAGCCTCGTAATATAAGGACTCCTACCACATGCACATCCCCCCTTCTGTGAAGATGCGTTGAGATGGGCGACTTTTGAGGGATAACGTGAGCCAGAAACCCCGAAAGCTACAGAATAAGGTAGTATTGGTATATACCGGTATACCAATATTAGAATACTGCCACACCGCCTTTTTTCGGAAATAATCGAGGCCTGAAATAGGCGACTTCAGCGCAGACTCAGTCGGTACGCTCCGTATCCTCTGGCTCGTTCCCGGTAGCATCCCCGGACGCTGCCGCCTCGGCCGGCGCAGAGACGCCTTCCTCACCTTCTTCCCCTGTCGGGTCCTCATCCTTCATTTCACCGTTAGCTTCATCGCTGACCTCATTCGCTTCAACCTGAGCTCCATCGCCAGTCGATGCCTCTTCACTGGTCTTGACCGGGTCGAAGTCGATATACTCACCGTGCGGACGGTCGCCAAGAAGCTCAATGAGATCTTTTGGGCCCAACACTTCTTTCTTGAGAAGTGCCTGAGCCATCTCTTCGAGCTTGTCGCTGTGCTTTTCCAAGAGCTCGCGGGCAGCTACTCGGACTTCGTCAATAATGGACTTGACCTCCTCGTCTATGAGACGGGCGGTTTCATCCGAGTAGGGCTTGTCAAAAACCGGCCCCTGATCCCCTCTTCCCGACAGGTTGTACGAGATGTATCCGATCTTCTCGCTCATGCCATAGTCGACCACCATGGCATAGGCCATTGCAGTAATGCGTTCGAGATCGTTTTGAGCACCGGTAGAAATCCGGCCAAAGATGATTTCCTCTGCTACGCGCCCTCCCATGGCCATGATCATGCGGTCCACGAGTGCCTCCCTCGTGTACAAATAGCGTTCCTCGGGCAGATACTGCGCATAACCGAGCGCAGCCAGTCCACGTGGAATGATGGACACTTTGACCACCGGATCGGTGTATTTCAAATACCAACCCGTGATGGCGTGACCCGCCTCGTGATAGGCTACAATTTTCTTCTCATCCGGCGAGATGAGCTTGTTCTTTTTCTCGAGACCTGCGATCACACGATCTATTGATCGCTCGAAGTCCTGCATGTCAATCGCATCTTTGTCCTCTCGAGCGGCCAACAGGGCGGCCTCGTTACACACATTGGCGATTTCCGCTCCGGCAAAGCCGGGAGTTTGCGATGCAAGGACCTCAGCGTTGACTTCATCAGACAAGATGAGATTACGCGTGTGCACCTTGAATATCTGTGCGCGCTCGCGACGATCGGGCTTGTCAATCAGAATCTGCCGATCAAACCTACCCGGTCTCATCAAAGCAGAGTCCAACACATCCGGACGGTTGGTTGCCGCCATGATGATGACACCGCTATCTGTATTGAACCCATCCATCTCAACGAGAAGCTGGTTCAACGTATTCTCGCGCTCATCGTTGGCACCCATCATCATTCCCTTACCACGGGAGCGACCGATAGCATCGATTTCGTCGATAAAGATGATACAAGGGGCTTTCTCTTTCGCTTGACGAAACAGATCACGCACTCGGGCTGCACCGACACCCACAAACATTTCCACGAAATCCGATCCGGACAAGGAGAAAAATGGGGTACCGGCTTCTCCAGCGACAGCTTTCGCAAGCAATGTCTTACCTGTCCCTGGAGGACCAACAAGGAGAACACCTTTGGGTAGCTTGCCTCCTAGCCGTGTGAATCGTTTGGGATTCTTGAGGAAGTCAACGACCTCGACGACCTCTTCTTTGGCTTCTTCCAGGCCTGCGACATCTTTGAAGGTCAGCTTCTGGTCCCCCATGGCATCGAACAGCACCGCCTTGTTCTTGCCAATGTTCAGTACCTGGGAGCCGGGATTCATGCGCCGGATCAGAAAAACCCACAGCGCAATAATGATAGCCAGAGGGAAAATCCAGGTGAGCAATCCCCCAAACCAGTTTTCATCTTGACGGGCATCAAACGATACCTCGTCTTCTCCGGCCTCCTTTTGAGCAAGGTTGAAATCGATCAGGAACTGGACCAATTCGTGGTCCGCTGGCTTGTTTGATCGAAATGCACGCGCCGCGTCAGGCTCCGGGCCCGTCAAAATATTGGGCTGAATCGGCGTGACTTCTACCCGCCCCTCCTGTACCGCCCGCTGAGTGTACAGCCCTTCGACCCGGATGTTGTTCACCACGACCACCTGCTCGACCCATCCAGATTCAATCTGCTGCAGGAACTCAGAGTACTCAACTTCCTGGGGCTCGATATCCCCCATGCGAATGAAGATGTGAACCAACAACGCCGTGAAGGCGAAAAGGTAAATCCACAGCATGTATCGAGGACGACGATCCGATAAACGGGGTCCAGATCCTTCCGGGTCACGCTTCAAGTTCAACTTGTCTTTTTCGTTCTGGGACATGAACAATCAGAAACTTCCCGTGCCCTGATTCGGCACAGGACATGTACATGGAGTCTTACAAAGGCCGCCTCCTGAGCGGAACGACCGTACCTGAAGGGTTGTTTTTGGTTCCTTGAAGAGCCTTGTGTCACCCTCCTCTAGCGAAGCAAGCGGTTCGGTGGGTCAAGACCCCGCCGAATTCAAGCTGCCTACGCTACTCGGCCGCCAAGAGGTGCAAAATGTTACGCGGTTCTGGCAATATTGAAGAGAACTCCTCTTCTGCAGCATCTCTATCCTCGCGCGTCAAGAAAAGTCCCCATCCTACGAGATACTCCAACTGATCTTCGCCGGCATTGGATATCACATTCAATTCAATCCCGGTTTCTTCCAGAAGCAAACGCAGCTCTCTGTATTGGGCCTGAGCAGATGCAAGATCAGGATGGCCGCCAAAAGTAAACGTATACCCTACCGCCTCCTCATCGAATTGCCCATTTGGCATCATGGGCTTCAAATTCGTGGAGACGCGTACTCCTTCTTCCGCTTCCTCCTCTTCCTGATTACCAGGGCGGCCCGCAGCTGGGAAAGCTCGCTCTTGAGCTGCCCGGAGGGAATCCTGACGCGCGGCAGATCGAGCCACAAGGGCCAGTACGGCATCGTCCGACATGAGAGCAGCGGGAGTTTCCGGTTGAGCAGCCGAAGAATCAGCTTCCAGCACCTTATCACCTTCTGCGATTAGCGCTGCCATGGTGCTGTCGCCGGCAACAGTCAATGAGTCTGCACCGAGTTCGCTCGCCTGCGAATCTTGAGCGAGCGAGTCAACGACCGGTGGAGGCGGCGTTCGCAGCTCAACAATCGCATCAAGAGTAACCTGCGCGCGAAGACCCAAGTATGTCCGATTTTCGAAGGATACGATGCGACTCAGAACATCTTCGATGGACAGACCCAAAGAGGGTAAGGGTCCATCGTCGGTTGGGACTTCCGCTTCCAGAATGACATCTTTCGGGCCGCCCGGAAGCAGCCCATCTATTGAATCCGATGCCACTACCATGCTCAATGAATCCGGCACCGTCGACCTGAGTGAGTCTGGCTCGATACCCAAAACAGCACCCACTGAATCCGGGCTGGCAACGCCAAGATCAGGTACCGCCTCCTCCAGGGAAGAGATTTCGCTCTCCGATGAAGCCATCGAATCCGCGACAGCCTCAATGCTACCCGGAGCACTTTCCATATGTGTCGATTCGGACACTGTCGGCATCATCATCGTCGAATCAGCAACGGTCGATGAATCTGACGGCGCCTGAGACGCCGCGTTAAGCGCCTGAGCTGCATCCGTGTACTTATCAGGCCAAATAATGGCCATGCGATCGTAAGTAACCGAGAAGGGAATGGTTTGAAATATGCTCGCTGAGTCACCATCGGCCTGCTGCAAGTGCAGATCACTGATAGCAAACAGCGCAAGCGCTGCCTCCGGGAATTCGATCCAGTCAGCGGCGACGACCAACAATGAATCGACAATTCCCTCTTGATCCGATTCTCGTAACGACAACGCTCGATCGAATGCGTCGGATGCCATGGCAGTCGAATCCGAAAGAACAACACCTTCCGACTCGATGCCCAAGCGATCCTGGACGCTTGGTATGAAATCCGATTCTGGAAAGCGATCCAGCAAGTCACGGTAAAGGCGAACCGCTGAAAGCGAATCTCCCAAAGCACCCTGGACTTCAGCCAATGCAAACTGCGCTCGAGAGGCCACCAGCTCATCACTGTCTTCTTCAATTACGGTCCGATACCAGACGGCTGCCGAATCTGGACGTGACATTCCCAAAAACAGGATATTTCCCAGCTCGTATCGCGCAATCGCCCGCTGCGACCGCATGACTTTCTGATCGGTACTGTCCCTTGGAACGGCTGAATCGTCGATTTCGGGGAGCTCATTTTGCTCCAATTCCAACAACATGGCCTGTTGCTGTGCCATCTCTTCCTGCGCGGCCTCAATGTCCACTGTACTCAGTGCTGCTGATCTGCGCCAATTGGGAACGCGCGGTCGGTTTCCCCAGAAGTTCTGGAACTGCATCCGACCTTCCTGAACACGAATGGGGTCCTCGTGGAAGAGGAAGCCACCCGCCATACCGGTTGGGTCGTCCATGGTGGGAATGACTTTCCCTTCCGGAAGTCCCCTGTTGCTGTTCATATTGGCGGCTCCAGCAGACTCGCGAAACGCCTGCTCTCGCTGACGTTGAGCCAGAAGTCGGCGTTGTTCTTCCAATTCAGCGGCACGCTGCTGACGCATTTCCATGATGCGTGCGTCATACTCTTCTTGAGGAAGCGCCCCGAGGAACAACAGAGAATCGTACCGAGCTACGTCCCGCCATACAAAAGCGTATCGACTGAAGCTTTCCTTGAGCTGTTCAGCATCCTTAATGGCTTCGGGTGTACGCGCTTGATCTTGCGTTGAGACGGAACGGCTGGAGGTTCGGGTTGATGCTCCCGAGCCAATGGAGACGGCAGCGGTATCGAAATGGGCTGCTGCCATCACGTAGTTGCGATCGATATCTCGATACATCTCACCCAAGGCGTAGTGGATACGCCCTCGCAAACTTCCCAAAGAAGCTCCCGGAGGTAGAGCAAGGGGATCGTAAAGCAGCTCGTCATATAAGGTCAACGCCTGATCCGAGCCGCCGGCTTGCTGCAAGATGCGTGCGCGCAGGAAGCGCAGCTCAGCCGTCTTGACCACATTCTTGTCGTCACGCTCCAGCTTTCGAACGTCACGCAGCGCCCGCTCAGGATTCAAATACAACCCGTCAACACGGACAGCTGCAAAGCGAGCGGCGTAGTCCAACTCATAGGGGGCTGGGTAGTCACGGACACCATAATATCCCAAGTAGGCTTCGTCGAAGTTGCTCAGCGTTTCCTGAACCTGCCCAAGCAGGAAAGAAGCCCGCGCCGCAAGATCTTTGTCTTTGATTTCCTCCAGGCCGCTTTCGAGGTGACCAGCCGCCGTCTCCCACAGTTCCTGCCGAATGGCCAGCTCAGCCAGAAGCATCCTGTCCTGGGCGACCCACTGGGCATCCGCATCTTCCTGGGCCATTGCCAGCGTCAGGACCTCAAGCGCCTCGTCATATGCCCCACTTGTCATTAAAGACCGAGCAAGCCAGAACTGAGCCTCGTCCCGCAGATCGGTATTCTGCTCGGTAACCTCGGTAAACTTCTGGGTGGCACCTACATAGTTCTCTTGATAGAAGTAGGATTTGCCAATAAGCATCAAGGCGTCGTCCACCCACTTCGAATCGGGGTGGTCCCGCAAGATGTCAGCACTCTTGAGGACCGTTTGCTCAAACTCACGCGAAGCCGTGGTACCGGTGGTTTTTACGAACAATGGCAGGTATTGCTCGCGATCGACTTCAGCGCTTGATCGATCCAGATTCTCATAGCCCGAGCGAAACTGCCGCTCCGCATTGTAAAACGTGTTGTAGTAGGCCGTGAAATTGCTGTATCGGTCACCGATGAAATCCGGTGTCTTGCAGCCAGAGAGACCAATAAGCGCTGCGAACACCACCATGGCCATCCCTCGAGCGCGCAGACGCCCCCAAACAGGAAATGCCTTCGATCGGGAAGGCCGGAGACCCCTGAGGAAAAAGGAGACTATGTACCGCAAACTGCTGGAACGCATGAAGGAAAGGTCAGCTGGTGAGCCCTCGTAGGGTCGTTGGAAATCCGTGTCGGAGAATGCGTAACGGTAATGCTGACGGTCGTTCGGTTTGCTTTGTACTTCCGATGAAGACTGGACGCGATCAAGGAATCTGGCTCACATGCACCATGTTGGTCCGCCCTTTGGTGGGCAAGGGCATGCCAGCTGTGATGACGATAAGGTCACCAACCTTGGCCAACCCTTCGCTTTTCAACCGCTCATGCACCAGTTCAATGCCCCGGTCCGTGTCGGTCTGAAAAGGCAAGAAAAAACCTTTTGTTCCCCAGGAGAGCGCCAATTGCCCCATGATTCGGCGGTCGCCGGTAAAGGCATAAAGAGGAACAGTGGGCCTGTGACGGGCAATCGATCGGGCAGTTGCTCCCGAAGCAGTAAGACAGGCAATGGACGTCGCACCAACCTTGTGAGCCAGGAAGAAAGCCGTCCTTGAAACGGCTTCTGTCGTTGATGGGCCGTCGAGAACCGGTGTCGGGTCTACCGCACCCTCGGTGAATTGCTTCTCTGCCTCCGTGATGATATTCGACATGACCTCGACTACCCGTACCGGATGAGCGCCGATCGCCGTCTCTCCGGAGAGCATGACAGCATCACTTCCGTCAAGCACGGCATTGGCGACATCGCTGACCTCCGCGCGCGTCGGCCTTGCATTGTCGATCATACTCTCCAGCATCTGAGTCGCTGTAATAACCGGCTTGGCCGATTCCAGGCAAGCCTGAATGAGTCGTTTTTGGGCCATCGGAACCTTGGAGAGCCGCATTTCGATGCCAAGATCACCTCGAGCTACCATGACGCCGTCTGCCAACTCCACAATCTCATCCATGGAATCCATGGCTTCCGGCTTTTCGATCTTTGCTACGACCATGATGTTGGCCTTCTCCGCCTTCAGTCGATCCACGAGCTGCTGGACGTCTGATGCCCGACGGACAAAGGAGAGCGCAATGATGTCAACCTGGTTTTCGATCCCGAAAGCCAGATCCTTCAGGTCCTTTTTGGTCAATGCCGGGGTCGTTGTCTGGATATGGGGGAGATTGACCCCTTTCCGAGAACGAAGCGGACCACCAACCCGGACTTCGGTAACAACATCCTGACCTTCAAATCCTTTTACCTCCAGCTCGAGGTGTCCATCGTCAAGCAGGATCTCCCCTCCTACTTCGAGGTCCTGAGCCAGCGTGGGGTAGTTGACGAAAATCCGGTCTTTCGTGCTGATATCGAGTTTCTCGGGCGTAATGACCAACCTCTTGCCAGCCTTCAGCATTACCTCTCCATGCTCAACTTCGCCGACGCGCAGCTTCGGACCCTGGAGGTCCTGCAGAATGGCGATCTGCTTGCCCTCGATCTCGCCGGCCTCCCGAACCCGCTCGATCAGCTTCTTGTGCCAGGCATGGGTACCGTGCGAGAAGTTGAGTCGAGCCACATCCATTCCGGCACGAATCAGCGCTCGAATGGTTTTCAGATCATCCGAGGCGGGGCCGAGCGTGCAGACAATCTTGGTGCGACGATTCATGTAGGGGACGAGTTGACTGGAGAACTGTTGAACGGGGTCCGCCAAAATACCACATAGCTTGCCGGGAATTACAGGGGCTGGTTCACACCTAATCATCTCTTCGCAACCCAAGTGCGAACCGCGTACTTCAGCTTACCTCCTGACTCGTCGAAAAGGCTTCAAAAAAGAACAGTCCGTGTGGTGCACTACTTCCACACGGACTGTTTCAGATGTCTCCCAACTCGGGAAAGTTGTAGCCACACATCAATTCACCAGAGCAGACATCCAATTGCTTTATCGACCGATACCTCCGCTACGGAAGCGGTTCCGGTGTGTTACACCAGAAACCCCTGCATTACCTTCTTTATTGTGCAGAATGGATGCAATAAAGACATTTTTTGATGCTCCGCTGACTGATTTAACATTACCGCAACACGGCACACATCGGTCCTTCACAATTCGACCCACACAGCCCGAAAAACCCGTTGCGTTCAGGGGCTGTCGCCCTGCTGGCGAATGAAATCCAGTGCCTGACGATACTCGGGGTTGGCTGGAAAACGCTCGATCAGTTTTTCGACCATTGGACGTGCTTCGGAGACCCTGCCCGTATTCATCAGGATAGACGCCAAATTCGCCTCAGACTGCTCCAGGTCAGGGCTCAAGGCAAGGGCAGAGCGAAAATCTTGCTCGGCTGCCTCCAGATCGCCGATCAGCAAATGCATGAATCCGCGATTATTGAGTCCGGTCTCGAATTTGGGATTGGCCAGTACCAGTCGATCGAATACATCCGAAGCCTCTTGCAATCGACCGGCCTGAGTCAACGCCACGCCCAACTTGTCCATGAATCGAAGATGATCCGGTCCGAGTGCCACCGCCTGTTCATACCATCTCACGGCGCGAGCATAATCGTTTATGGCCGCAAATGACTCTCCGATCCGGTAATACGACCATGCATCCGAAGGCGCTTTGAAATCAGCTTGCTGACTGACACGCCTTACCGCAGCGTGATCCTCGGATAAATGCCAGAGCCGTATCCAGGAGGCCCGCAATCGCTCCTCCTCCCCGTCAACCGCAGAGGGTGCTTCATTGTAGGCCGCCTGTGCTCGCGCCAGATAAACTGCCGCTGAATCCAGCATACCCGGCCGGTCCGTGAACTGCTCGTAATAGGTCAGGAATCCGTCTGCACGTTGCCGGGGATGCGGGTCGCGATCCATGAACGAGGCCATGCGAATGAATCGGGTCTGATCCTCCACCTCTTCCGGGGTCAGTCGCTCCGGCACGCGGATGAAATGGTCCGTGATTCGGATGTAAGGAATATCCGTAGAACCCGCTTGAGGCATATGGCACGATGCGCAGGTAGCCGTGTTTGTGCCGGCAACAACGGTCGGATCCGTGCACATCAAGGCCGATATCGTATCGGCTTGTCCGCTGTGGCAATTCTGGCAGGTTGCATTCACCTGCTCGCGCGTTTCCTCGATGGGCTTGTGCGGATCATGGCAAGTCAGGCAGGTCATGGGCTCCGCTGCACTGTCCTCCTTCCAGGAATCCTTGAAACAGGCCGATTGCGCCAGTCGATCCGGATGGGATGCCATGATGAAGTGCGTGAGAGAATCCGGCTGCCGAGGCCAGAAAACGTTTTGATGGGCCGCGAGCGGCTGCCCGGGTCGCCAGTCCAAAGGGGTATCGCCACCTTCGAAAACAGATGCCCCCTGCATGTGGCATCGCTGACATACATCCATCTCCCGCTCCGCCGAAAGCTTCGCCGGATTTACGATGGAGTAATCAATCTCCTTGGTAATATCGACGATGATGCCGGCCTGCTTTTCTTCGATGTGCACAGAGCCGGGACCGTGGCATTTTTCACAATTGATCCCCAGCGGGACGTCTTCGAAGCGATTCTCCGACCCGGGTACAAATGTTGGCTGCCCATTGTGACAGGCCATGCATTCATCTGTGATCACCCGCCCGAAACGGTAATTATTACCCAACTTCTGGAATTTCGGGGCCAGTCCCCACTTTGCATCCTGAGCATACCAGGTGACCGGGACCTGATAGAAGTAGCCGTTTTCTGCGTAAATGTGGGAGTTGGTATGATGGCCTGAGCCTACGATAAAGTCGATCTGCTCCACCCGCAGATGGGTCGTATCACCCGAGACAATCCTGTACTCTTTAACAAACAGGTCCTCCCCACGCGCATACGGCTCGTAGTACATGTCATCGTACGCGGAGTAAAGAGGTGTGATATTATCCCAATTGGCGTTGGATTCACTGCGTGCGGCGTGCCGCCACGAACGCCCCATCTGCGACCGGATGAAATCGTCATACTGCGGAGCATGGCAGGACTGGCAAGCCTCTATGCCAACGTATTGAGCCTCTGCGCTCCATCCTGCGTATTCAGGACCGAAGCTGGCAGGTTGCCCCGAAGCAGGATCACCCGAGTCACCACACCCCGTCAGCATCACCACGGGCAGCAACAGGACCAGTGCAAGGATTCCGACGATGCGGAGTGCAGGCGAAATGGAGCGGGTCAGCGACACGTTACGGCGAGGTAAATAGGACCGAGGAAAAGCAGTGGTTTTTTCGGGCAATACACGGGGATGGTCAGTTTGTTCGAGCCGCTGATCGCAGCTGACTCTCGATCAGTGCCTGCCGTTCCAGGAATTGGGTTTGACCAGGCATCGCCTCCCGCATTTCCTGATTCAGGACGGATGCCTCTTCCCAGCGATCCTCTTGCATCAAGAGCGCAATGAGACCCTCTTTAAACGCAAGATCGTTCGGATGCATGTCCATCCCCGAGCGATAGCGCTCTTCCGCCGCCTGCACGTCTCCCATTTGATGATGCGAAACGGCTGCATTATACCGCGCTTGACGATTGGCTGGGTCCAGCTGCCAGGCAGCGTCCAGCGCCGCGGCTGCGTCCGCTAAGCGCTCACGCTGCTCGCCCAGATACAGACCGAGAATCAGGAGCTTCGGTGAGGCCTCCCGGCCCTGCACAGACACAGCACGGCGGAGCTGTTCTTCGCCCCGGTGTCGCAGCTCACGGTAAGTCGGAGCATGTTCTGCGGAGCCTGAAGACCGCTGCAAGCGATTGGCCCAACGCCCCAGCATGAGACCGTGTCCGGTCAGCACATCAGGACGATCCGGGGCGAGTCGTGCAGCATCCTGAAACGCGAAGTCTGCCGCTTCCCAGTTTGAGGTGATTTCATACA
>CALIKL010000033.1 GCA_938018055.1 uncultured bacterium | reverse complement strand
TCTCAGAAACGCAAGGGGCCGGCGCGACCTTGGTCGCGCCGGCCCCAGCGTGTTCAGCTTAGAACGAAGTCAGTCAACGCGTGACTTACTTCAGCAGCATCATGGTCTTGACGAAGACCTGATCGCCTGCTTCCAGACGATACATGTACATACCGCTTGCCAGCTGGCTGGCGTCGAACTGTACGGTGTGCGCCGCAGCTGGCATTACGCCGCTTACCAGCGTAGCCACCTTGCGACCCAGCAGGTCGTACACGGCCAAGTTGACACGTGCACTCTGTTTCAGCTCGTAAGCAATCGTCGTGACCGGATTGAACGGATTCGGGTAGTTCTGGTGCAGCGTGACTGCTTCCGGAAGTGCCGTTTCCTCCGTGTTCGTAATGAAACCGGTGTCATTTTCACCACCACGACGAACGGCTGTAGCCGTTGGAGGAGTAGCGGTGTTGTCGATCAGTACATAGGGATCAAAGAGACCATCTACGTATGTACCGCCTTCTTCGAGCATGGCGCCAAAGACAAGATTCAAGGCCGGGCTAGCCTCATCGATGTCTGGCTTGTGGTTACCCGCAAACGTGGACTCGTTGTCGAGACCATTGACACCGAACTTGAGATCCTGGCCACGCTTGGCTTCGCCAGCGCTCTTGGACAACGTGATCGTGTAAACCGAGTCGCCTGCAACGGCATCACCGTTGGTACCGTCATCAACCAGCTGCAGATCGGAACGGGCAGCGAGGTTTTCACCCCAACCTTCCCATCCGTTGACGCTGTTGGCGAACGGACCATTGGCGAAGAGACCGTCGAACGAGGTCGTCGGATCACCCGTCTGGATATCCAACGGCATACCTGCCGAGTCAGCGATATGATAGAACGCCGTACGGGCATCCACAGTGACCACTACGTCAGTCTGTGCCGTGAAGACATCGTCGAACGTGATACCCGAGAAGAACGGTGCAGGAGCACCTTCTGCCGGATAGAACGCATCGATGTAGCCGTTACCATCGCCATCGGACTCATCGCCCTTGATGACGAGCTCTTTGTTGTCACCGCTTTCCCAACCCACGTTGCCGTCGGTATCGCGCGTGGTGAACTTGAAGTAGACGGACTCACCGCCGTTGAAGTTGTCAACGGTCACAATGCCTGAATAGACATTCGGATCGATGAAGTCGGCAGCGAGCGTATCGGCCGTTGAATCCCAGCCGTTCATGCTTCCGGAAACCGTGACGATGTCACCAGCAACCGGATCGAATGAACCATTGAGGAGGGAGACGCCCATGTTGACGCGGAACTCAATTTCCACATCTACAGGAATGATATCGTCCTCTCCTCCCCGCCGGACAACCTGGAAGCTCGGAGGCGTCGCGCTGTTGTCGATGATGATGTAAGGATCGAACAGACCGTCTACGAACGTACCATCGGACTGGAGCATAGCGCCAAAGACCATGTTCAGCACCGGGTTGTCCTCGTCCACACTCGGCGTGTGGTTACCAGCGAAGGTGGACTCGTTATCGAATCCATTCACGCCGAACTTGAGGTCAACTTTACGCTTGGCCTGACCAGCCATCTTTGCGAGCGTGATCGTATAGATCGAATCGCCCGCAACAGCATCATCGCCAGAACCATCATCGAGGAGCTGCAGGTCCGTACGGGCTGCGAGGTTGGCACCCCAGCCCTCCCAACCATTGACATCGTTGGCAAAAGGTCCGTTTGCGAACAGGCCGGCAAATGCGGTGACTGCATCACCAGACTGCACGTCGCGGGGCATACCGGAGGAGTCCGCGATGTGATAGAACGCAGGACGGGCATCCACCGTGACGACTACGTTCGTGTCCTGCGTAAAGACATCGTCGAACGAAACGCCATTGAAAAAGCCCGGATCAGTGCCCTGAGCCGGATAGAAGGCATCCAGGAATCCGTTGCTGTCGCCATCTGATTCGTTGCCGGTGATGGAAACAACCTTGTTGTCGCCGCCTTCCCAACCAACATTGCCATCGGTATCACGCGTGGTGAATTTGAAGTACACATCGCCTGGTGCCGTGAAATTCTCAACCGTCACAATGCCTGAGTAGACATTGGGGTCGATGAAATCAGCAGCCAGTGTGTCCGCAGTAGAATCCCAGCCGTTCATGCTTCCCGAAACGGTGAGGATATCACCGACTGCAGGGTCGAATTCACCGCTAAGAAGCTGAACGCCCATGTTGACACGGAATTCGATCTCCACATTGACCTGAGCGGTCACATTCTGGACAACAAACATTCCGAGCAGCAGGACACTCAGCATTTTGGTAGCAAACTTCATGAGTTGCCTCCTTCCTTGGTGAGTGGGTAAAAAATGGTCAACGCGAAACCACCGGCGCGCGCCCAAATCACAGGGGAGCATGCCGGTAGCTACGACATTGATTTCCGGAGATGTGTGGCGTGGGGTCGTCATCAAAATGTCGCCCCCAACGTCCACATTTGCGGTGTGCCCAGGTCTCCGTAATCCTGGAACACATAGTCAAAGTGTGCGGTCACCGTGTTGGAAACACGGTAAGCCAGGCCAAATCCTCCCGTCAAGCCGCCATCGTCGACGACATCAGAGAAGGCCTGACGGTATCCGCCACGTAAGAAAAAGAACTCGTGGAACGCATATTCGAACCCGAATGAGGCACTTTCTGCCTGGTCATTGGGATGGATAGCGTCTACTGAAAGCGTCAGGCGTTGACTGTCAGTGGTCCACGGATCAAGGGCCAATCCGACACGGAAGATCAGCGGCATCGGCCACTCATCCGTTTCGAGTTCAGCGCCAAGACGGGGATTGTTGCCCTCGATGTTTGGATCGATATCGATGGCCCGTCGCAGGTCCTTGCCCGAAAGTGCCATGTCTGAACCGAAGTTGCTCATTGACATTCCGATGCGCAGGTTGCGGACACCAGCTTGGTAGAAGACGCCCAGATCCAAGCCCGTACCTCCCGCCTTTTCATTCCAGATGCGCTGCTGTACATACTTCACCGTAGCACCAGCTGAGAATCGATTCGTTATGTCGCGCGCTATCGTAACACCCACGGCTAAATCCTGTGGGTTGAACAGTTCACCTGTCCCCTCGGGATTGGCAATCGTCGTGACTTCCATTTCGCCGTAGTCGAGCACCATCACCGAGATACCGATATGGGCTACGGGAGTCTGAATGCCGGCTGCGACGTGGTGGTACTGTGAATCCACAAACCAGTCAGCACGCAGGAAATCGACCCCACTCCCGCCGATGCGGGCCAAAGCGGCTGGATTCCAATGAACGGCATTCGGACCGCCTTCAACAGCGACCTGAGCACTTCCCATGGCCGCGGCACGTGCGTCCGTGGCAATCCCGAGGAAGGCAGCCGCAGACGTACCGACTTTGTTCTGAGCCTGAGCCGTTTTCGCGAATAGCGGAGCTGTCACGAGCAAAGCGACAGCTACCAACAGGGCATTTCCCTTATGTGTATGAGCTATTGCCATCATCTTACTTGATCAGCGCCAGTTTTCCGGTGGTCTCCCCGACACCCGGAACTTCGACATGGTAGAAATAGACGCCGTAGGCAACATCCAGATTGGTGCGGGAGCGCAGGTCCCACGACACCGTTCCGTCATCAATGAATCCATCATGGCGCAGTTCGCGGACAAGTTCGCCGCGAGTGGAATAGATGCGGATCCGAGCGTCGCGAGGAACATGGATAAAGTCGATGCGGCGTTCTCCACGACCGCTCGTGATGGTCGGAGGAAGAGGCTCTTCCCAAGAGGCAGCCGCCACGTACGGGTTGGGTACAACCTTGATGCGATCCAGCTGTGCTTGCGCATCGTTCTCGTCCACGCCGGAGGCGAATGTCGAGAAGGAGAACACATCGCGGCCGGAGAATGGCTTGCGCGTTGCAACCGTAAATACATCCCCACCACGCGGAAACTCGCCACCGCCCGCTTCAGCGCGCAACGCAAAAGTCGGCCTGCTCGATCCGTAAATCGTCTCGTAGATGAAAATGAAGTCCGTCGTGGTATCGAAGACTCCGTTTGGAGTGACTTCGAAAAAGACGAAGTCCGCGGCCTGATCCAGCGTCACGTTCCATACTTCAAAGTTCGCCGGACCGGCGGTCGCGTTCGGACCACGCGATCCAAGACGGAAGCCGCCTATGGATTGGCCCACTATCTGATCTGAGAAACGGATCTCGTAATCGTAAGGAACCATCTCACCGGTGTAGCGCCACTGTGTGACATTGGCGCGATCCACAAACATGGACACCATGCCGGTGGTATCGGCGTAGCCTATCCGGTCATAGTCCAGCCGGTTCGTGTCATTGTTGAAAATGAGACGCAAACCGTCAAACACTACGCCTTCAGCCTCTGCCAAGGTGGCACCTTCAACGAGATCGAAACCGTCCAACGCCACACTGAAACGGCTGGCATTGATCGCCGTGTCGTCAAACGACACGGTGTATTGCGAGTTGTCCTGAAGCATGCGTGGGTCGAGTACCTCAACGAACACCTCTCCCGTACCAGGACCGGCCGTGTGAATCACGTCTTCGCTGATGCCACCGGCGAAGTAACCAGAAACCGGTGCATTCGGGACCACTGCCACAACATTTCTGTCGGTTTTGACCGACCCGTCTTCCGTGACCGTGGCCGTACGACTGTTTTCTGCAGGAAAAAAGACATTGCTACCTCGGTCGTAAGCCGTGACCGCGTAATAATACGTGCGACCGTTCTCGACGTCCGTATCGACGAAGGAATGCTTCAGGCCGGTATCCTCCCCTAGCCAGAACGGAACGCCACGAACCCGCTCTTGCACGGAGAAGTCGCCAGACCACAGTCCCTGGGTACCGTTGTCCAGATCGTACTGGGCAATCGGCGCGAGAATAGCCGGGTTGCCAAACACATCTGTAACGGGACGTGGGTCGCGGAAGAAGGGATCCGTGCTTTTGTAAATACGATAGCCTTCGAAGTCCATCCCGAGAACCGGATCGATGGATGCCTCGGCCTTGGCATCCCAGAACAGCGTCACTTTACCATCACCGGGCACAGCCTGAACGAGTGGCTTGTCCGGAGGACGAGCGAAGTTGTAGTTACGATCGTAGATCTCCTGAACCGTGATCACATTGTTGGTGATCGTGGCCAGCTTCTGCGAAAAGTCTTCCCCGTTTCCAAAGACAAGTGCCATCGAGAACCGATGGGTCTGTCCGGGCTCCAAGCGGAAATATCCCGATCCGTAAATGAAGTCTCCATCGACTCCGCCCTGGCTCTGCTGCTGGACAAGCTCCTCGTTCGTGGTGAAGAACCCAGGCGTCAGGGCTTCCCACAGCCGGTTGTCGTCATTCATGCGCACCGCGCCCGGCGGGGTGAAGTAGAAGAAGGAAGACAATCCGACCTGATCGGTTTCGGTCACGTCAAGGTTCTCAAAGTCTGGCTCCCCTGAACTGGGGACTCCGTCGCCCTCGCCCGTATCTCCGGTTCCTGCGCGCCCGTCCGCCCCGACATCATCGGTGAATACATCCCAGTCACCATCATTGTCGACACCGTCCCGGTTGTCTTCATCGATCATCAAGTTGAGCAGCCCGTGCACCAACGAATCCTGATAGGTCGCGGTGCGCCCACGGATGTCGTCGGCAAACTCGACGTAGTTCTTGAAGCGTACAGCCGGCAGCTCCTCGATCTGTCCCTGGAAGTTCTGCTTGCGACGCTGGAAGTGAAGCAGCTGATCCTCATCGATCAAGCCATCGAGGTCGTTGTCCACCAGGTCCTTCTCTACGACCTCCTGAGAGCCGATCTGGCTTCGGATTGTGATTCGTGTTTCTTCCAGGACGCTTCCCGGACCAACGGTGTATTCCACACCTTGTGATGTGACCGTGATGGTCGAGCCATCGCTCGGGAGGTAGGTGATCGTACGCTCAAAAGTCTCCCCATCAATCAGGATCAGCGGATCGCCAGCCTGCAGCGTGCGTGCCTGAAAATCAGTGGGATTGAAGACGTTGCCCGTACCCTCGGTACCGTTCGAGACATAGGGGAAGCCGTCGATGTCGCGACCCGGCTCTTCCAATGGATCGCCGTCACCATCGTTATCGATACCGTCGAGTGCATTGCCCGGACTTTCCATGAAGGCATATCCGACAATACCGACGTTTTGTCCCTCGTTGCCGGTAAATGGCTGCGAATCGTAGGAGTAGACAATGCGGTTGAGCTGATCAAAGAAAGCCAGGTCATCCTGTGAGTCGCCATCGCCACCGACCAGCGTACCAGCCGTCATCCCAACAGCTACACGAGGAAAGGTCGTCGTCCCCGTGTTGGTCACCTCATAGATCATGAACAGCGCATCCTGCGCAAGGAACTGGGTCCACTGGAGCGCGCGCACTTTCACGGCCAGCCCAAGGCCATCGCGAGAGGTGTTGGTCGTATCCGGATTGAAGAAGGGATAGCGCAGCTGCATCTCCTTGTCCGGATGATCATCCGCCCAGTAGTAGGATTCGAGGTCCGCGTTGAAAATGTCGCGACCAAAGAAACCATTCCAATCTGCCCCTCCCGTTTCGGAGTCGATCCAGTTTGGCTGATCCGGCCACCGATCCGGCCACGTAGTCGGGTCGGTAGAAATTGCCGGGCTCTCGTTGTCCTCGGAATCATTCGCGAACCCGCCCATGGGCTCGAGGCCCCAGAAGATGGACGGGTTTTCCGGATTGTTGTTCGACCCAGCGCGCGGGTGACGAGGAGTAAGTGCCTTGACGACATTCGTGTCAGGGCGAGCATCCCCATCGAGATCCACCGGGACTTCAGCCACGATGACTGGTACGACATCCCCGATGTAAAAATCACGCGTTCCCTTCGGCCAATTGCCTCGGGTCTCACCTACACCTGCCCATAGACCGGTATTGAAGAACGTGATGGCAATCTGATTGCCATCGTGGATGTTTTTCTTCTCGTTGTCGCGGCTGCCCCAATACTGGGATTCAAACAAGAACTGAGGAAGATCCGAGCGACTCTGTGCCTTGGCCGTGTCAACCGACACTACACCCGAAAACATCAGTGTCAGCAGAAGGACACCGACCGCGCCATGTGACACCGTATTGCTACGCTTCATCGCTGCAAACATTGGATACGTGCTCATAGGTACAGCTTAGAATCGGTATTGAATGCCCATCGTAACGCGTCGCGGTTCGGCGTAAAAATTGGGGCGAGTGTACCAGCGATCGAGGAAAGCCGTATTGCCTTGGAACGAGGCTTCATCCACGTTGCGCTGCAGCGAATAGGTCGCACGACCCGTATCGCCAAAGACACCATATTCATTCTGGCGATCGAACAGGTTGTCGATCTTGGTGAAGATCTGAAGGTCAGCTTCACCCAGGTCGAAAGACTTGTAGGCCGTCACATCCACATCCCAGGTTGTTGGCTTGGCCTGACTGTTCAGCTGGATCGTGGTTGGCAGGATGACGCCCGTTTGCTGCGTGGTCTGTTGCGGCGTGTAGGGGAGACCCGAGCCCATCGAGGATATGATGCTCATGCCCCAATTGTTTGCACGATCGTCGTAGGTCATGCTCACGTTGGCCGTATGCAGCTGATCCCAATCCAGGGAGACTATCTGCTGCTCGCGCTCTTGCTTGGCAGCCGCTGCATTGTAGACCGAAGCAGGATCCGAGGCATTGCCCTTCGCTACCTGATAGGTGTAGTCGAGGTTTACCGACAGGTTGTCCATGACGCGCTGGTTCAGGCGCAGGATGATGCCACGCACGAACCCGAAATCGGAGTTGACAAACTTGCCGTACCGAGCCGACGTACCCCGAACCAGAATAGGATCGGTGGCCGTGCCAGCCAGGTCATTGATGTCACGGAAGTAGGCCGTGATCTCGACACTTGTATTACTGGATAGGGCCTGCTTGAGACCGATTTCCCCGTTGATCGTCTTCTGCGGTTTCAGGTCCGCGTTTCCGATCAGACCGATCAAACCGGATCCGGACGTTCCAAGACGGAAATCAGGATTTCGGTAAAGCAGCTCAAAGTTGGGAATCTGGAAAAACCAGCCGTACGAGAAATGCACCACTCCGCCTTCCGAGATCGGAAACGAAACACCGAGACGCGGGCTCAGCTGGGACTTGGTCGAGGCTTCGGCGAAGATCTGATCTTCAGACAGGTTCTGGCGACGCTCCTCGAATACAATGTCGGGGTCACTTTCATCGGCAAGGATCGGACCATCGCTATCAAAATAGTCCCAGCGAAGGCCGATGTTCACGATCAGGCCGTCAAATTCGATCTTGTCCTGGATGTAGGCCGAGGCCTCGGTTGGCTTGCGCTGGTAGTAGCCATTCGTGATCAGACGTGTTTCGAACTCGTTACCAACCGGAAAGACGGCCGTAAACTGGTCGTTGAATACGAGGTCATGGCGACGCAGCTCAATACCTGCCTTGACCATGTTGCGCTGATTGACCTGGCTTGTGAGGTCGACCTTTCCGAGATAGGTCTCAGTGGAGCGATTGAAACGGCCATTGTCCGTTCCACCAATGCGGAAGTTCGATGTCTTGATACCGTCCGTGAATCCCAGGTACGTGTTATCGACATAGCGCGGATCGAAGGGATCCTCAAACAGGAAGCTGTCGAATGTGGTCTTCGTACGCGTCAATCCGAACTCGTAGAACGTCGAAGCCGACAGCGTATGAGTCACCTTGAAAAAGGTAGTAAACGCATCCTTGGTCTCGTCGCGACGTCCCTTCGGCATGAAGAAGAAGTCCTGCGTATCGCCACCGCCCTGGAAGTCCTCACGAGAAGCGATACCGGTCAGGGCAAATTTCATATTGCCCATTTTGTAGGTCAGCTTTGCCTGGCCCGAAACTTTTTCATACGGATTCAAGGACGCAAAGGTGGAGTCTCCCGACCCACCCGGATTGAGCAAGGTCAGTCGGCCTGTCTGATCGATCCCGACGTCCTGCGACTCAAAAACACGGCGACCGTAGATATGGCCATCATTGGCAAAGAAGCGCGCCGAGGTGTTGAAGAACAGTTTCTCTTTGATGATCGGACCAGAAAAATCGCCCTCAATATTCCGCACCGCCGTGGGGCTGACCGAATCCAGATTCCAGAAGATGTCATCATGGCCGGTGAGGTAGTCTCCAAAGAAGGTGCGTAGACCACCAGAGTACTGGTTGTTGCCGTCTCGCGTCACAATGTTGACGATTCCGGACATGGCCTGGCCGTACTCGGCATTGAAGGCTCCCGTGACCACCTGAAGTTCGTCGACCATGTTGTTCTCGACTGATACACCCAGGCTCCCGTCAAACACATCGGTGACCGGCATACCGTCTACCCAGTAGCCAACCTCTCCGATACGCCCGCCGCGAAAATGACCATCCACGACACCGGCCTGAAGACCGAGAACCTGACCGAAGTTCTCAACCGGCAGGGAGCGAATTTCATCACCCGAGACAATAGCCGTCGTCGCCGTCAAATCTTTCTGGACAAGTGGCCTCTCGGCAACAACCACGATCTCCTCACCCTCGAATACTTCCTCACGCAGTTCGAAATCGACCTCGACGGTCAACCCGGCATTGACGACTACGTTTTCGGTCTTCTGAGTAGCGAACCCTATGTAAGAGGCCACTACGGTGTACGTCCCGGGCGGTACCCCGATGATGGAGTAGGCGCCTTCTACGTTGGTGGCCGTTCCCTGCGTGGTGCCTTCGATGAATACGTTGACGCCTGGCAGACCACTCCCGAAATCTGCGTCTGTCACGACGCCAGCAATTTTCCCGGTAGTCTGCGCCATAGCCGCTGGTCCTGCAGATAAAAACAGCAGAACCAGACCCAACCCTGTCATCCGTTGGAGCAGGGCAACGATCCCGGCAGAAATGGGGCTCGAAGATCTCATAGACTCGATCCGATTATAGCCTCAGCTGATGGTGGAAAGGGAGCACGAATGGGACGGGGTGCTTGGTGGGCTCGCAATCGATTCTCTTTCCGGAGCACTCTTTTCGGAAGCGGTTCCAACTCTGAGCAAACAGAAACGGCCCTAGCGACCGAATTCGGCCGATAAGGACGATACCGTTCGATGAAGAGCTGTGTAAGCGCTTTCATGGTGCGAAATAATGGTACGTTACACGGAAGAAAACGTCAAGGCGGGAATCACCTCATAGGAGGAGATCTGCTCCCCTTCAAAGGCAAATACCCCCGTATGGTGTCCAAACCGGATCATCGAGCCATGTGGATTACTGATGGAGAACGATGGATTTCGTCTCTGACCCATCTGGCCCGCTGTACCGGACCATGTAAACGCCGCGACTCAGAGATCTCAGATCGACGGACTCCGAATAGGCACCCATCGCAGCAAAGCCGGCATGAACCGAGATCACTTTCCTTCCAAGCATGTCGAAGAGATCCACATCCACGCGGCCCGGCGTACTCACTGACCACGCAAGACGAATGGTCCCGGCGGACGGATTGGGCCATGGCGGCTGCAACATTTCATTATCTGGCTGCTCATGTGCGCGTTTTGAACCCGTGTAGATTCCTGAAAAAGGAAGCGAAGGAAGAGGACCCAGATTCAGCGAAGCATTATCGGAGGTGATGTAGGTAACCACTTCATAGGCATCCAGCGTGACTGTAAATGCGTCCAGATACGTCGCCGAGGTATCGGCAGCTACGTCGAAATACGGGATGGGCCCATCAGTAGACATCAGAACCGCTTGCGATGGATCTACAGAAATGGCCTGCGGTGTACCGGCAAAGTTGATCAGGACCAGGGCGTTTTCGTCCAAATAGGGCCGAACGAATGCCATCGCGCTCCCCGGAGCACTTAAAAAGGTGACTTCCTGCGTTCCAAAAGCCGGAAATCGAGACCGCGTGCTGGCCCACAGACGATGCCACTGCGCCCACTGACCGTTGTTTGTCGTCGTCCAATTCACAGGCAGCCGGCGACGATCCCCCGATCCTTCTCCGTAGCCCACTTCCTGCCCCTGAAAAACCATGGGAATGCCCGGGCCAGTCATAAGCAATCCCGTCAAGGCGCGAACTCGACCAGGACTCGATCGATGGACCTGCTGGATGCGCGACTCGTCGTGATTCTCAAGAAACCTGAATACGCGAGCGTTGGGGCCCGGCGAGAACCCGTAATTCGTCATCCGGGTCTGGTAGTCAGAAACACGGGCATAGTAGACCGGATTGCGCAGAAAGGACGAATAGGACCAATCATATCCACTATCCAGGCCTCCCACGTAGGGCCGACCATTCACGGCATCGGCATAGTAGACCTCCGTATCATTGCCAGTCCCTTCGATCTCACCGAGGAGCCAGCTGTCTGGGCGGATTTGACGGATCAACTCACGGACCGGACGGCCGAATCGATCGGCACCATACCGGCGCCATGGACCCCAGTAGGCGTCGAACCGGAATCCGTCGACTTTGAATTCCGTCAGCCACCAGGAAACGACGTCAAGCATTTCAGCCTGCAGATCATCGTTGTCCCAGTTCAGATTAGCCAATTGTCCGAAGCCGTCGTAAACCCGGTACAAGCCGTTATCGCTCCATTGCTCCGGCAATGAAGAACCACGACTGTCATCTCCCCGATTGTGGGAGCTTGGCGTGGTCTGAACAAATCCCGGATAGTCGCCGTCGCTGGACAGACTGCTGACCCACGGATGATCGGGAGAGGCATGATTGACCGTCAGATCGAGAATGATCCGGATTCCCAATTCGTGGGCGCGCGTGACCAGCGCTTTGAAATCCTCGTTGGTGCCGAGTTTGGGATCTACCGTGTAGAAGTCAATGACGTTATAGCCCCCGCCAATCTGATCCATGTTCACATTGCGCATGATGGGCATGAACCAGATCGTATTGAATCCCATCCCGGCGATGTAGTCGAGCTCCTCGCGAATCTCATTGAATCGGTTGCCTTCGCTGCCCACGGTGCCCGACGCTTCGACCGGCCCGAAAGAAAGCGGAAAAATCTCGTAGACAACGGCCTGGTCGATCCAAGCTGCTGTATCAGCCCAATCGTAATCTGAAATCGAACCGTCTGCGTCGATTCGAATGGCGGCTCGGGCATATTGGACCTCACCGTCTGCGTCAGTCGCAACGATGTCGACAAACACTTCACCAGGTCCTGAGACGACACCAGTACCTGCGTTGCCACTACCCGAAAAAGCCGTCAACGACGAGGTAGAAAGGGATTCGTCCGGGGTATACGAGATGCTGACAAGTCCCGGGGAGGCGCTCGTTTCAATCACCTCAATCGCAAACGTATTGGCGGATCCGGAAACGGCAATAGCAAACCATCGGTCTGCCAGGGGCCCTTCCCAGCGGGTCAGCACGACCTCGTCGCTCTGGACCTCCGTGTCGTCAATCGTCGCCGAAATCGTGAAGCGGTTGACGCCTTCCTCCAACTGAACCGCGGTGTCGATCTGACCATTCACCACCGGCGCTGTACCGGCACTCACACCGTTGCGCAAAACAGCAACCTGTGTCAAGGTCGAATCGACCTGCCCGTTCGAGGCGGTCGCCACGCCCCGCAGGCGAAACGTCGATTCTGTCGTCCGGCGGTCAACCGTTGTCAGGGCTAGAGGCGCAGATAAAGTGCCCAGTGTGGAGGTGGCCTGACCATCTTCTGTCTGGATCAAAAGGTCGAAGCGCGTTCCGACCACCACCGGATTGTCCAGCTGTACCTGAAGAACCCGCGAGACCGGATCGAACCGGGACGTGACGTCGACAGGATCTGCCCCACCAATGGCAAGGGTTGCCGACTGCAAGACGCCCGCTGCTATTACTCCGGCCGTATAGTGTGATACCAGACCGTCATCATTCGTTCGTAGAATGGGCTGGAAAACAGACGGAATGGTTACTTCCAGGACGGAGTTGTTGTTGTCGGCAGGATTCGTTCGAGCATTGTGCGGATCTGTGATCCACTGCGACCCAGCTGATGTGCTTACAAAAAACTTGTACTGGACCGTTTGGCCTACAGTCAGGCTTTGCGTCCGCAACCACTGCCCCAGGGAATCCACACGCTGCATGAAGGAGGCACCGCTGGTCTGCCACCCGTTGAACGTACCTGGCACCGTCACAGACGTGGTGCCAGCACTGTCGGGATAGCGGAATGGAACGTCCACCGATTGCGCGACAACAGATCCCGTGATCAAGACGGTGAGCGCGAGAAGGATGGTCTTCTTGAGGAGGTTATGTCGCACTGGAGTGTGCATCAAAAAACCAATTGGTGAATGCCGGGGAGATCGTTAGACGGCCACCTGCTCTCTCGTAGTGGTCCGGGGAATGAGTGTCGGAGCAAATACGGTGTGTGCAACGGTACTCGCCGGCCGGGTCATTCGCTCCATCAGCAATTCGAAAGCGCGCGCACCCATCTCGGACATTGGCTGACGCAACGTGGTCAGACCCACATAGCGCGCGATTGGCAGATCGTCGAATCCAATGATCTGGATATGCTCGGGTATGTTCATGTTCGAATGGCGAAGAGCCTCCATCGCACCAATTGCCTGCACGTCAGATGTGGCGAACAGACCGTCAGGCTTGATTCCTGCCTCCAGCAATGCAGTCATGCTTTCGTAACCCGCCTGCTCATTGAAGCCGTCATGGTATCCCATGGAGGAAACGATCAGATGATCCTCCTCCAAGATGACCCCTTGACGGGAGAGTCCATCCCTGAATCCCTCAAGACGGTGGCTGGCAGGAACAGAGTGGGGATTCGCCATCAAGACCGCCGGATTACGGACCCCGGTCGAAAGCAAATAATCTGCTGCAATCTCCCCTCCGCGCCGGTTATCAGTCGAAATCGAATCGTAAGCCGGGTGGTAGCAATCGACGAGGACGACTGGAATGTCAGACTGTTGCAGACGCTGTTCCAACCCATCTCTGACGGGTGCCGAAAACAGCATGACCCCTGCCGATCGCCCCCTGTGAAGCGCCTTTTCCAATTGTCCTTCGACCTCGTCAAGCGTCGGGGCCGAGTACACCAAGAGATCAAACGAAGTCTCAGCCATTCGATCTTGCAGACCCTTGAGAACCTCCGCATAAAAGTAGTTCGACAACATGGGAACGATAGCCGAGATGGTCTCGGTCTGCTGCCTGGCCAGACTCCGTGCAGATGCGTGAGGCTGGTACCCCAACTTATCGGCAACTTCCATGACGGCGGCCCGGGTGGATTCAGATACCCTGGGGTTGTCGTTGAACACTCTCGAGACGGTTGCAATGGATACTCCAGCCGCTTCCGCGATATCATAAATCGTTATTCCCACGCCGTCACTCCAATCTTTGAAAGGTCCTGTTTACCCCTTCCCACCTGAACGCCAGAAGAAAGAGCACCCATGTAAGCGAATTGTAAGCGCTTACATCACGGCCGAATGGTAGGGGCTGTTCTGGAGAAGAGCAAGTGTCAAGAATTCATGCCGGGATTCCCGACAAAGGACAGGTCTCCGGACAGAGGATCATCGGGGGCGCAGGATGGGTTGTAATGGCGCTTTTTGAACAGATCTCCCCCTCCGGCCCAAGAGCCGGACCCCGTAATGACGCTCAACGCTCCCGCCATCACTGATTCAGCCGCCATGAACGGCGGGCTGGATGGTCACATTGCTTTCGCGATGACGGGTGACTTCCATAGAAATGCGAGAGCCATCAAGCAGGTTCGCTCGTTGACGAGCGCTGGCTTCAGCGTCACCGTCTTTCACCTGGCCGGATCTGCTCCTGCCATCGCGCTACCTGAAGGGGCATCGATTGTGGATCTGAAGCGTCCCGAAGGAAAAGGACCGCTTTTCTTCAGGCAAGTGAGCCGCCTGTTCCTTGCATCGCTGGCGAACATCAAAGCCGATATCTGGCACGCCTCGGACCTGTACGCCCTTTCGGCGTGCCGGCGACGTGCGGACGAATCCGGATCAGCCCTGACCTACGACGCAAGAGAATACTATCCGCACGTCGCCGGTACGGTTGGACGCCCCTGGTCCCGATGGTGGTGGGCTCGAACCGAACGGCGCGACATCACTAGGACTGACAGCGTATTCACGGTGTCCGATTCCATCGCCGACGCTCTTGCGTCGGATTATGGTATTCGTCGCCCCCATGTAGTTCACAATGCTCCCGTTTCGGATTCGTCCAGTGTGTCAGGGGATTTTCCCGGATTGGCATCTCGCACCGGAGTCGATACCCCTGTAATCCTGCACCTCGGCCAGATGAAAGCTCATCGCGGTGGTGAGGGACTTGTTCGGGCCATGCTGGATGTGGACGCGGCGCAGCTTGTATTCCTTGGTTATGGCTCAGAGCAAGCCAATCTGGAGGAGCTGACCCGGGATCTCGGGCTTTCCGAACGTATCCATTTTCTGGAGCCAGTCGCCCCGGACGAAATTCGTACGACGATTCGTGATGCCCGTATTGGAGTCACCATGCTGGAAGACACCTGCCTGAATCACCGCTACTCACTACCGAACAAACTTTTCGATTATGTCCACGCTGGCGTTCCCGTCCTGGGCGCGGCACTCGATGAAGTCGACACCATTATTTCGCGCTTCGATATCGGCATGACGGCCGACCCATCCGATCCTCGTTCAATTGCGAACGCCTTGCTGGACATGTTGAATGATGATCGTCAGAACCGATGGCGCTCAAATCTGCCCCGGGCGGCCGAAACATTTACATGGGAATCTGCATCTCAGCGCTTCCTGGACGGAATGGTTCAGGCGCTCTCTGCGCGATTATGACTGCCTGCCCATCATTGGACGGTCCGACCGTTCTGAACTTGCGACCTCGATTCATGCCTCTGTCTTGCACCGATTCTTCCTGCCCGATTCGGGTGCTGCTCTTCCTCGCGATCATGGCGTTCGTGATGAACCCTTCTCACGCACAGACCGATCCGGTTATGGATGCCGTTGAGCTTGCACCCCAGCTGAAGTGGCCCGCCTTCCCGGACGCCTTGGAAGCGGCTGTTGCCTCTGAGCGTATCGTCCTGGTCGATGTGTGGTCACATACCTGTGGCTGGTGCCGCAAGCAGCAAGAGGAAGTGTACACGCAACCCGATTTGCAAGCCTTTCTACTGGAGACGTTTGAGCTTGGACGCCTGGACATTGACCAGGACAGCGACACGCTTTCGTACCGTGGGTACACGATGAGTTCGCAAATGCTGTCTGCAGGCTTTGGGGCAACCGCTACTCCAACTACCATTTTCCTCGAGCCGGACGGGCAGTACATCACCCGACTGCAAGGCTTTCACGCCTATGAGGATTTCTTCAACGTCCTGCGATTCATCGGAACGGAGTCGTTCCGTGAGATGTCATTCGAAGACTTCATGGCGTCCGACGGCGACTGATGGGTCGCCTGCGTCGTTCCGCTACCGGGACCCTACCGATCGGTCTCGTCGCCGCGCTTCGGGTGCTGAGGACGATCTTCGGCAAACGAACTGCGGAGGCGATAGGTCGATTCCTTGTTCAGGAACATATCTTTCTGCTGGCCAGCATCCTTTTCTTCTGAATCACTCGGGTGGGCCGGCTCATCAAATCCATCGCCCGAGGATGGCGGATTGACACGCAGTTCCGGTTCAGCTACGGGAGTCGAAAACGATGACGCTGCCGAGTCGCCCAGGCCCTTGTCGGGTGAGGGCTCGTTGGTTAATGGCGCGGCATTCAAGTCTTGGGAGGATGCCTGAGCCGCATCTTTCAACCCACATCGATTTTGCAGCTCATACTTCCACAAGGCCGCTGCGGGGATGGTCATATCCAGTTCCTCTCCATCACGCGTCACAATGACCAACTCATCAGAAGCCCAGCGCACTTCGACGATATCAGCAAGCAGAATCAGCTTTTTATAGCCAATTCCCTTGAGCACAACACGGTCGGCCAACAGTTTGGCCTTTCCGAACCAGACGTGCTGGTCGTTCAATTGGAATCTTGATTCCAATACCTGCATGCCGCCTTTCTCAGTTGCCATGAAATCAGGATTGGGATTGCGGGTTGTTAATCGTCACGGCACCGCCCTCATACGCCTCAGGCCGTCGATGTTGCATGAACAGCTGTCTTGCTGCAGACTTTTCGACCAAGTTGAAGTCCAAATCCGCATACAGAGTGTGCTCAACGGCCTTCGGTGCTCGTGCAATCACCGAACCATTGGGGTCTGTGATGAATGAGGCCCCCTCGAAAGTAAGGACTTCTTCCTTTCCGACGCGGTTGGCCAACGCCATGTAGAATCCATGCTGAAACGAGCCGGATTGTAATTCCGCTTCATACACGCCCTCAGGCCACTCACCCTCTGCTCCTGCCTGGGGAACGACGATCAGTTGGGCCTCTTGCAACGCTTGAGAGCGCAAATACTCCGGGTAGTGTCGATCGTAGCAGATACAGACACCGATCCGGCCATAGGCCGTTTCGTAAACGGGCGCGCCGTTGTCGCCCGGATCGTAGTAGTCCTGTTCGAAAAAACCCTCGTAATGGGTGATGTGCATCATCCGCGTGGTTCCCAGAATGGATCCATCCGCGTCTATCACTGGCGAACTGTCAAAGGCTTTGTCCCCATCCTGTTCAAACAGATTCAGCACGATAACAACGCCCTTCTCCTTCGCCAGCTCGCAAAAGGCATCGGTCGTCGGACCTGGGATGGGCTCAGCGAATCGGAACCGGTCGCCTTCCAGTCGCTTTTGCGGGAAGAACTGCTGGAACGCAACTTCTGCAAAAGCGATGATGTTGGCGCCCGCATCGGCAGCCTGCCGCGCGCGATTCAGACCAATCCGCAGATTTTCATTCCTGTCAGGTCCTGCGAACTGTTGGATCAAAGCAATCCGGGCCATGAATACTGCTATTGGGTAGGAGTAGAAGAGGTCACCGGCCCAAAGGCACCTGAGGCCAGGTTGACGACAAAGAGGACGACAAGCAAGACTCCTGCCACCTTCAGAGCCCCGTTCAGGCCAGGAGACTCGTTGATTTCCTCTTCAGGTGCGCTGCTGGACAGCAACTGAACATACGTCGAATCGCTGATTTGATGGGTGAATGGTGCGTCAACTCCCGAGGCAATGCGATCCGTCAGCTGCTCCAACCAGTACAGTCCGATGAGATCATCCGTGGAGCGAGGTGAGCCGGCAATCCGCTGAAACGTGCCTTTGACCTGTACATATTTGGTCTCTTCTCCACGCTCGGCATTCACCGCAACGCGCATGAGGATATTTCTGAAATCTGGCTCGGGATCCAGCGTATCCGCCAACGCCTGCTGCACCCGCGAAAGGGGTACAAAATCGGACTGGACAAGACCTATGCGATCGTTGGCAAGCGTGATGGCAAAGTTGGAACCCACTAAGGCAGATGTCGCTCGATCCACAATATCGACGCGCTCAGCCATGCTTGTGAAAGCAACCGTCTCAATGTGATCCCCCTGGGACGGTGTAGCTACCGGCCGCGTGGACGTACACCCGGCCACCAGCAGGGACCGTGCCATCAGATAGGCTATAGGACGTACGAAGGAGCGATGGATCACGGAGAGAGTACCTTTCAGAAGGTCAGATTTCGAGATATTGGTTCGTTATCGTGATCGACCCAAGCCCGAATCGCTTAAACGTCCTGCACGCTCAGGAAGGTCCGTTCACGGCATCCTTGCCCGGATGATGCGATCCCGACCGGACAAGTCCTGTTGGAGAGCGCAATCAATCCAACCTGCCTGCTCGAACAGATGGAGGACCGCAAGGCCGGCGTCGGCGTGTATCTCCACGAGAACATAGCCTCCGGAACGCACGATTCGGGGTGCTTGTTCACATAGGGCTCGGTAGAAATGCAGAGGATCCGAGCCAGAAAACAAAGCCAAACCAGGCTCATGATTCCGAACCTCGGGTTGCAGACTGGCTGCCTCCTCGTCCGGTATGTACGGGGGATTGGAAATCAGCACAGAAAAGGTCCTTCCCAGCATCTCCTGAAGTGCAGGATCGCACATATCTGCTTCTACCCACTGCACGTTTGCACCAAGCTGTGAAGCATTTGATCGTGCAACCCGAAGTGCCGCAGCGGATACATCTACGCCAACGCACAGGGCTCCAGGTCGCTCGCAAGCAATGGTAATGGGAATACACCCGGAACCCGTTCCAAGATCTATCACTCCTCCGCCCAGCACCTCGGCATCCAGGCGTAACACGCTCTCGACCAGCTCTTCTGTCTCCGGTCGCGGAATCAGTACGTCCGGGCTGACGGTAAAAGATCGGCCGTAAAAGTCCGCCACGCCGAGCACGTACTGGATAGGTACCCCCTCTAGCCGGCGACTGAGGAGGATTTGGAGATGCTCCGCCTGATCAGTCGTCATCTTTTCGTCAGGCCGCATAATCAGATCCATTTTGGATCGGCCTGTGGCGTGCATGAGCATCCAGGAGGCTTCGGTCCGGGCACTTTCAATACCGGCCTCGTTCAGCCGCAAAGCGGTTGAGGAAAGCAGAATTGAGATGGTTTGACCGGCATCCATGAATTTGAACTGACCATGATCGTATATTTGCGCCTTCAACATTCAGGACGAGACTCCGATCCACCCGGTCAAATCTGTTTTCGACCGGGCCTTTTTTGGAAAAGCCATGTAAGCGTTTACATGGCGCCCCGGAACAGCCGGAAGCCCGCCAACCCTTTCGCCCGGTACCGTTCTCGTCCCAGACCCAATCTCCTGTCTAAACAGGCCGAATATGACTCCCCAGGACCAACTTAACGAACTGAGCAAAAACCTCTGGTGGAGCTGGAATCCCGACGCGCTGACGCTGTTTACGCGTCTGAACAGGCATGCTTTCCAGTCTTCCCGCAACAACCCCCTCATGGCGCTAAAGTACGCCAAGCGGGATGCCCTCGAGGATCCATACGTCATCGAGCAAATCGACTCGGTATACCGCAAATTCCGTCGCTACATGGATGAGCCCGGCGGGCAAGAAGCGGGACCGCGTGTGTCCTACTTCTGCATGGAGTACGGTCTGCACGAAAGCATGCCGCTCTATTCGGGAGGCCTTGGCATTCTGGCTGGCGATCACGTAAAGGCAGCCTCCGACGTTGGCCTTCCATTCACGGCGGTTGGCCTCTTCATCCGCGAAGGCTATTTCCGCCAGTACTTCGACGAGCAGGGGCGTCAGCATGATGATTACCCGGCCATCGACGTCACAAACCATGCGGTAGAACTCGTCACCGACGAGAACGGGCGCGCCATAGTGGTCACAGTCCATTCGGGTGATGAGCCGATTCATCTGCGTGCTTTCCGTTTGCAGGTCGGCAAGTCCACACTCTACCTGCTGGATTCAGATTTTTCTGAGAACCCATATTGGATTCGCTTCCTGACGCGTCGCCTCTATCAAGGTGACCGTATCACACGCCTCCAACAGGAAATCATCTTGGGTATCGGTGGACTGCGCATACTCAAGGCACTCGGTGTAGAAACCGACGTCTACCACATGAATGAAGGACATTGCGCCTTCCTCAGTCTGGAGCTGCTGAACGACGCACTGGCCAGTGGCATGAATCTGGAGCGCGCCAGCAAGCATGTTCGTGAACAGTGCGTTTTCACGACTCATACACCCGTCCCGGCCGGGCACGATCGCTTTGCTCCCGAGCAATTCAACTGGGCCATGTCCACCATGCGCCGTGAATTGGGCATGGACGAGCGCACCATGCTGAGCTTCGGACGCGTCAACGCAGATGATGACGCAGAAGAGTTCACCATGACCATCCTCGGCCTCAAGCTGGCACGTGCAGCAAACGGGGTATCCAAGCTAAATGGTGAGGTTGCTCGTCGTCAGTGGCATCACTTGTATTCGGATCGAAGCGTTGACGAGGTACCCATTTCGCACATCACGAATGGTATTCACCTGCCGACGTGGGCCTCTCCTGCCTCACGCACCTTTCTGCGCGTGAACCTGGGGTCCTGGACGAATGATCGCGAAAAACAGTCAACCTGGGATCGTATCGATGAGGTCTCCGACGCTAATCTGTGGGAATACCGCAGGAAACTGCGCCAGAACCTGATTGACTTCGTCAATCGTCAGGTCCAGCATCAGACGCTTCCACAAAAGAGTCTCCTGAATCCACGTGCTCTCACCATCGGATTCGCTCGCCGATTTGCTACGTACAAGCGCGCTCCCCTGCTCTTTTCCGATGTGGACCGCGTAGCCGATTTGTTCTCCAAATATGAGCGCAACATCCAGGTCATTTATGCTGGAAAGGCCCACCCGAAAGATGAGGGGGGGCAGGCCTTTATCCAGCAGATTTACGAGCTATCCCAGCGAGCTGAATTCAAGGGCCGTCTGATCTTCCTTGAGAATTACAACATGGAAATCGGTCGCATGCTGGTCTCTGGTTGTGACGTCTGGTTGAACAACCCACGACGCCCCTACGAAGCCTCCGGAACGAGCGGACAGAAGATTGCCCTGCATGGTGGTTTGAACCTGTCCATTCTGGATGGATGGTGGCCCGAGGGCTACGACGGCTCAAACGGCTGGGCCATCGGACACGAGGCTTCCCACGAGATCAAGGATCCGGAAATTCAGGACGCTGAAGATGCCGAATTCCTGTATCGCACATTGGAAAGCGAAGTGCTGCCGCTGTTCAATAAACGAGGAGAAGATGGCTTGCCGAAGGAATGGATCAGCATGATCCGCTCCTCCATCCGTTCGTTGACGTACCAGTTCAGCGCGCATCGCATGATCCTGGACTATGTCAATGACATGTATCGTGAGCCCGTCGGCGAAGTCGTCTGAACGCCCGATGCGAGATAGGAATCAGTCCATCGGGACTACGCGAAAGAGGGGTTGTCAGATCGACAGCCCCTCTTTTTTTGTCCAGTGCCGAAATGCGTCTTCCAATTGCTCAAAGGACTCCAAGGCAAACAGCCGGGGCTGAAGATGCCAGACTTCATAGTCTTGATTGATCACGGCCTCCATGGAGAAGTCCCGAACGTCAACGGCATCGGAGAGGGCGTGGGTAACTTCATTCTTGGACGAAATGATACCCGCCCCAAAAATGCGGAGCCCTTCCGCCTGACGAATCAGCCCGAATTCAATGGTGAACCAATGTAGTCGCTCAAGCCAGGTTCGCTGAATGCCCGTAGCGTTCAGTGCCGTCTTACCAAACAAATGATAGAAGTCGGCAACGGCGGGTTCGGTGAGCATGGGCATGTGGCCGAACATATCGTGAAAGCAGTCCGGAGCCGGGGTGTAATCGAGCTCATGCTTTTCACGGATGTAATCGGTCGAAGGAAAAATCCGCTCTGACAGGAGCTTGAAGAAATCTTTCTCGTGGAGCAGACCAGGAATGCGTGCAATGCACCATCCCGTAGCAGCCTCCATACGGGTACTCAGGTCGCGAAGCGCGGGTACGCCTGTGTCATCCATCCCCAGAAGGCGTACCCCATTCATGTAGGACTGACCCGCGCGCCCGGGAAGCAACTGCATCTGTCGGTTGAACAGGTATCTCCAGTTCTGATTATGCTCATCCGAGTAAACCGGTGTCGCAATGTCAGACCCTACAGGCGGCGCTTCCTCCAGGTATTGTGGAATACAGCGAGGATCGCCCCCCTCCTCAGCTGCGCGTTCGTAAGCAGACAGCGGAGCATCTTCGGTAGCAGTCGTTTCGGCGTGCAATTCATTCATGAGACGTAGTCAACTATGAGGTCCGATATGTCAGTTCACGCAGGTAAGGAAAAGGAGGCTGTCCCACCTGTACTTAACAGTGTTATCCAGAGAATACTAGTACGCCAGATTGAGCCGCAAGATTCATCCGGATTGATTCACGGGAAACGGACCAAAAGCAGCGGAGGACTCAGGCTGATCAGTCTTCAGGTCGGCTCTCATCGAACATGCGCTGTCGCATCAAGAGGGTCACAACCAGAAACCCAAGAGTGGCCGAGAGACCGGCCATGATGGCCTGATCACTGAGCTCGAATACACCTTCCATCACGAGCGCAACCAACCCGAATACCGTCGCAAACGCTGCCCCGAAAAACAGGGCCATCGCGAAAATAAGGGGGATCGATCCCAAAATTATTTCATCGAGCTCGCGCACGGCCGCCCCTCGATTCTTGCTTTTTACGTCCCATGATCGGTCATCAGACCAGGAGTCCGGCGATGAGGAAGGCGACAACGGATAATCCTGCGAGGATGAGAGCGTAGGGAAGTTGGGTATTGATATGATCCACGTGATCTGAAGCAGCAGACATGGACGCAATCAGGGAGGTATCCGAGAGCGGTGACGCATGATCTCCAAAAACACCACCGGCCAGCACCGCTCCGAGCATCAGCGGCATCGAGATGCCGAGCCCTTCGGCAAGCGGCAAGGCAATGGGAATGAGAATGGCAAAGCCGGTCCAGGAAGAGCCCAACGTGAAAGAAACGAAGGCACCCACCAGGAAAATTACCGACGGCAGCCACCACGTGGGCCAGCCCGTACCCACGACACTGATGATGTAGGGGCCCATCTCAAGGGCTCGTGAAACCTGACCCAGCGCAAAAGCCAATGCAACCAGCGTCACCATTCCAATAAGCCCACCCGATCCCTTGAGCACCAGCGCCATGGACTCGGTGGGTTTCATCAGCACCGCTCCGTCCTTGCCCGAACCGGGCAGAGCATACATGATCATGGCAGATCCGATCGCGGCAATCACGGCCCACAAAACCGATGTGGAGCCGCTACCCTGCATGATCACGCCATCTCCGGTCACATAGAGGCCGAAGAATATCATGGCTACCATGACAAGAATGGGAATCATGAGATGACGAGCCTTTTCACCGGAAGCCTCAACCGGGGGTAGCTCAACGATTTCTTCCGCAACCAGTGGTACGGCGCCTTCGCGCAGTAGAGCACCTGTCTCTTCGGCACGCATTTCAGCCGTTTTCATTGACCCGAAACGCCATCCGGTAAGCGCCAGAACCAATCCGCCAGCAATGGCCAGCAGGGCATAGAAATTGAACGCCACGGCGCCAGCCAGCAGGCCCACGGCTCCTTCGGATACGCCCTGCGCCGCCAGCAGGCCCAGTACGAAAGCGCCCCACCCATTGAGCGGAATTGTCATACAGACCGGCGCGCTGGTGGTATCGCAATAGAATGCCAACTTCTCTCGGGGAATGCGCAGTTTGTCGAAAAGTGGCCGATTGATGGCACCCGTGATCAGGCACGTGATACTGGATTCTACAAAAATGATCATCCCGGTCGCCCAGGCCAACACTTCTGCGCCACGACGGGTCTGCCCCCATCCTTGTCGGGAAGCCCATTCAATGAAACCGTTGACCCCACCACTTGCTTGGACCAGTGCTATGAGTCCACCCACCATCAAGCTGAAGAGCAGAATGCGCACATTGCTCGGGTCGGCAAATACGGTCACCAACTGATCAATCAGCTCGCGCAGACCCAGAATGGGATTGCCACCCACAAGGATGGTTGTACCCAGCCAGAGTCCTGCCAGAAGGGACAGATAGACTTCTTTCGTCCAGAGCGCTAGAACGATGGCCAGAATCGGGGGAAGCAGTACGATCCACTCCATTGGAATCAGGGGGCGATGATGATGGTCGGGGAAGACGAATCTACGCGATAGCAGCATTAGGTGACGATGCGCTCCGGGGTGTTTTGAAATCGCCTCATCTCATGCCCTGTTGATTCCTCCAAACCGAGGCGATTTGAACGGCTGCTGCACCCCGAGGGAATCTCTCTCGTATAGCTCCTACATTGAGCCCTCACCCCAATACACCCTGTGTCGGTAGATACAGCAGGACCGTCCCGCATGAGCGATTCTCAAGGTCGATTCAAGAATGTCATTGACGACGCTTCCCGATACACCCAGAGTGTGATCGACGATTTTGCAAGCAGAGATATTCCGGACACGTTGCGTCGGGATTTCCGTGAGACGTACGATTTCTATGTCTCCGATGGCGAACGACAGCGTCTGGCCACAATGGGGACGTTTCAGCGATCGGTGTTTTCGACGTGGTATATCCTTCGGGGGCTTTTCCTGAAACTGAGCCCGGTCCGTCGCCTGATCCTCGTTCTGGCAACGATCCTCGCCTGGGGCGGGGTTACCGATGGCGGGGAGGATACATTCATGGGGTTCATTGTCTTGTTGTTCGTCCTGGGACTGGAATTGAAGGACAAGACCCAAGCCCGCGTTGAGTTACAAGAAGGTCGCGCCGTCCAGCTGGCCATCATGCCCGTTACGACTCCGGAACTGGATGGCTGGGAAATATGGATGCACTCGACGCCGGCCAACGATGTTGGAGGTGATCTTGTGGATCACATCTCTCTCGGCGACGGACGTGTTGGTTTGACCCTCGGGGATGTTGCTGGCAAAGGGCTCCCTGCCGCGCTTATGGCGGCCAAACTTCAGGCTACCCTTCGAGCCATCGTACCGGACGTCGATGACCTTGCTACCCGAGCCTCGAAAGTGAACCGTATCATTCGACGCGATGGTCTTCCGAATCTCTTCGTTTCCATGCTGCACGCAGACGTGACGGCCAATTCAGGCCAGGTGGACTTCGTCAATGCTGGTCATCATCCCCCACTCCACATTCATGAGGACGGCCTGAAGGAGCTGGACCGGGGTAATCCAGCCATCGGATTGAGTTTTGATTCGGCCTTCAATGCCCAATCTGTGCAGCTGAGCGGAAGCGACCTGCTCGTCTTCTACACGGATGGCGTCACCGAGGCACGCAACGAGATTGGTCGCTTCTTCTCCGATGAACGCTTTCTTGACCTGGTCAAGCACTGTCACGGAATGAGTGCCCACGCCTTGGGTGATCGCATCATAGAGGCGGTAAGCGGTTTTGTGCAGACAGCCCGGCAGAGCGATGATTTGTCGCTCATCATTCTGCGACGAATCCCGAAAACGAATTCCTGAACCTGGCCTGTATGAACCGCACTCTGATCAGCTCTGGCGCACCCTGGGAGCCCCTTGTAGGCTACTCCCGTGCCGTTCGAGTCGGCAATCAAATCCATGTTGCCGGAACAACGTCTGTGGGCGAAAACGGCATTTTGGTCGGGAAAGGAGACGCTTATGCCCAAACACGGCAGATCCTGACCATCATCAAACAGGCCCTTGAAGAAGCTGGAGCATCCATGGACCATGTTGTTCGGACGCGTGTCTATATAACCGATATCAGCACCTGGGAACAGGTAGGACGGGCGCATGGAGAATTTTTCGGCTCCATTCGACCGGCCTCAACCATGGTGGAGGTTGCCGGTTTGATCGACTCCGACATGCTCGTAGAAATCGAAGCCACCGCCATTGTACCGGACTTGCCTCTTTCCACTGATTCAAGTTCCGGCTAAATCTCGTACACAATTCAGCCGAACATTGACGTTGGGGGCCTGTTCGAGGTATCTTCACCGGATATTCTGCCCCGTCGTAGTTCCGCCAATCGCCAGATCGCCCAGGATGTCTGAAAAGCGCATGTATACCTTTGACAACGAGACTTGCTCGTTCGTCGAAGTGGAAATCAGCCCTTGGGATAAAGTCCGGAGGTTCGCCTGGGTTGCCCTGTTTGCCATTTTGGTGGCTGGAGCGGCTACCATGGGGCTCGACTGGATTATTGACACGCCAGAAGAGTTGGCCCTGCTGGATGAAAACCGAGTCTTGCAACAGCAGCTCGAGTCGGTCAACGAACGACTGGACGATGTGACCACCGATCTCATGGAGATCCGTGAGACAGACGAAGAATTGTATCGTGTTCTGCTGAACGCACAGGGTATCTCAGAAGACGTTGCCCAAGTTGGCGTCGGGGGAACGGATCCTTACGCACAGTTCAATCGATTCAGCGAGCCCGCTGCCGAATTACTGACCGACAACGCAGCGAAGATCGACCGCTTGGAGCGGCTCTTGATGCTGCAAAGCTCCTCGTACCGCGAACTGACAGAGCTCGCAGAAGAGCACGAAGAACAGCTTCGCCAAATGCCGGCGATCCAGCCCGTCAATGGGCGTATCACGTCCGGCTACGGAATCCGTTTTCATCCCGTCCTTAAAGTGCGCCGAATGCATCCAGGATTGGATTTCCACGCCCCTGTTGGAACACCGATTTATTCTACCGGGGACGGCGTCATCAAAGAAGCGAAAGTAGGCGGCGGTCTGGGGCGGTACGTAAAAGTTCTTCACGAAACGGCAGGATACCTGACCGTGTTTGCCCACATGTCCGAGATCGCGCCTGGAATCAGAGCTGGACGATCCGTCAAACGAGGAGATCTGCTGGGATACAGCGGAAACACCGGCCTGTCGGAAGCACCGCATCTGCACTACGAAGTGCGCGACCTAGATGGCAACCAGCTCAACCCGCTCCATTTCCTTGCACCCTCGATGACACCATCAGAGTACGAGCGATTGCTTCTGGAAGCTGAGCGCACCACACTCATTTTCGACTGACGCCGTTTTTGCGGACCGCCTTGCGCAAGGGACCAACCTGCACGCTGCGGGGTGCGCCTTGCATCTTTGAAAGGCAGCACCTATCGTCCCACGAACGGGCAACGAATCATCCAAATTGTGTTCAATGTACTGGACCCTTGACTTGGCATCGCATCTGGAAGATGCACCATGGCCTGCCACGCGGCTGGAGTTGATTGACTATGCAGAACGCACTGGCGCCCCGCTGGAGGTTGTGGACAACCTCGAAGCCATGGAAGATGACGGAGAGCCCTACGAAAGTATTGAAGAAGTCTGGCCGGACTTTCCGACCAAGGACGACGACTTCTACTACGAAGACGAATAGACGCTACTCGTCCGGCTGCTGGCTTTGCCTGCTTTTCTTCCTGGCCGTTACCGCTCTTCCCTCTGATAGTGCGGCGCAGCAGACAAGTATTCCTGACAGTCTCCTGGTCTGGGAGGTTGGCTTCAGTGGAAACGACTTCTTCCCCGACGATGAGCTCGCGCTTTACATCCGGACGCGACGAAATCGACGCATGGTGGGCGTTCCCGGCTTTACGTGGTGGCGCTGGCTGTATCAGTTCGGCGCAGGTCCGCTTGGAGAAAGCGCGGTGGGACGCGTCTTCATGCGCGCAGGAGAGCCACCTGCCGTATTGGAGTCAACCATATTGGAATCGGATACCGAGCAACTCCGTCTTTTTTACCAGCGAGAAGGATTTCGGCAGGCGACTGTGACTCCGGTTGTAACCCGATTAGCGCTAGGAAAGCGTGTTCGGGTTGACTTCCAGATCGATGAAGACGCTCCGACCACGATCCGTCGGTTCAAATACCACGGACTGGATGAGCTTCGCGAATCAGAAAAGCGGGAGCTTTGGGGTGAATCACTGATTCCTGCCCAGGATATGGCCGTCTCGGATTCCCTGTCCTGGTACCCTGCCGATCTACGTTACTCCGAGCCCTTGCTCGTAGAAGAGCGGCAACGCCTCATCCGTTTTCTGCGGGATAGAGGTTTCGCCGATGTTTATCGGGATGCGATTCATGCCGTCGTCTATCCCATGTATCCGGATTCGTTTGACGTGACCATGGCGGTTGATCTGGGCTCGAGGTACCGATTCGGGAATGTCCACTACCAAATCGAGGGACCTCAGCAGAATGTCGATGCACGTCAAGACACGACGTTCCTGGATTCGTCCGAACCGGGTCAGACAGGAGGGACGCTCTCAGCAGATTTCACGGGTGAGAAACGACTGGAATTTGACTTGTTGACCCAAACACTTCAGTTCCGGCCCGGTGACCAGTTCAACCAGAGCCGTCTTCTGGCCACCAAACGGCGTCTTGACGCCACAGGTGTTTTTGCGTTCTCAGACATCGAGCCGGCCGTTCCGGATACGTTGGAAAACGGCGCGATTCGCCTGGATCATCTGATTCGACTCAGAACCCGGGTTCGTCACCAGGTTCGGTTCGAGACATTCATGCAGCAGCGCAACGGCGCCTTGGCCGATTCTGACAATGAATTGGGGATGGGGCTGGGTGTCACCTATTCAAACCTCAACCTTTTCGGAGGTGGCGAAGCGCTGACCATCAGCTCGACAGGAAGTATCTCGGCTGATATCGCAGGATTCGGGGGCTTCACGTCTGCTCAATGGGAGAACAGGATCGGTCTTTCCTATCCGTACCTGACGTTCCCTCTTGGTCGGTTTGACGAGCTTTCATCGCTTTATGACGCGCGAAGTCAGATCACCCTTTCGATGTTGGCCGCGCGCCGTGATGCGCTTCGGCTAACGCTCCGCGGCCGAGGCGGCGCGCGGTATCGCTTTGAGCTGAGGCATAACGAGACACGTTCGTCGATTATCGATCTCGTAGACCTGAGTGTTTCGAATCCAGATACGCTTGATGGATTCCAGGAGATTTTCCTTGATGACATCCTGACAACCGTTGATGACCCGGTTCAGCAGGCACAGATCATCGAGGATTATACCCGTCCACAATTCAACAACGCGCTTCGCTACACCCTTCGAAGTTCGACCGCGGATCCGTTCAGACGGGACGAGGGCCACGTGCGGGAAGCAGCGCTGGAAGTCGGCGGTAACCTGGGGCGCCTCCTCGATGGCTGGGTGTTTTCACCAGGGACGATCGATGGCACCATTCCTGGATTCGGGCTTTTCAGTGGAAGCGGCCAGAACCGCGGCATGATCTATCGGCAATACGTTCGATTCTCAGCCGAAGCACGATCCTACCAACCGCTAACGGAGCGCAGCACATTCGCTTGGAAGGCACTTGTAGGTATGGCGCACCCCACGGGCAGTTCAGATGTCGTTCCCTTTGACCGTCGATTTTACAGTGGTGGCGCAAATTCCGTTCGGGCCTGGCGATTGCGAGAGCTTGGACCGGGAGCCGCCCGGTTCACCTCGGACACGGATTCACTGGTTGCCAGCGACGGAGCCAATATTCTTGGAGGCGACATCAAGATCGAGGCTTCGGCTGAACTACGTATCGTCGTGATCCGACGACTATTTGAAGCCGACTGGATCTTCACCCTCTTCGCAGACGCGGGAAACGTTTGGCTTGGACCGCGTAATCCGGGTACCGACGATGGTCGCTTCCGATTCAACTCGTTCGTGGGCGACATGGGATTGGGAGCCGGATTTGGTCTCCGCCTGGGTTGGGAATACCTGATAGTCCGACTCGACGCGGCGTACAAGGTCCACGACCCGAGAAGACGCGGCGATTTTCTTCCCGATCGATTCCGCGACCCCGTATTGCAATTCGGCATCGGTCATACTTTTTGACCCATGTGTCGCTTCTTCCCCACCTTCAACCTGTGACCTGACGTGAAAAAAGGCTCCATTCTGACACTGGACATCGAAAAGTTCGCCGACCGGGGCAAGTCCCTGACGCGGCTGGATGGCTATGTCATTTTTGTACCGGGCGCTGTCCCCGGCGATCGCGTCAAGGCTCGGGTCTTTCGCAAACGGAAAAAATTTGCCGAGGCGGCCTTGCTGGAAGTCATCGAGCCTTCGCCGTTACGCACAGAGGCCAAGTGTTCCTATTTCGGGACGTGCGGTGGCTGCAAATGGCAGCATGTAACGTACGAGGCTCAGCTGGACGCCAAGACGCAATCGGTAAAAGAATCCTTCGAACATGCTGGGGGGCGTTCGGATGTCACCGTCCACCCGGCCCTTGGCGCAGACGACACGTTCTACTACCGCAACAAGATGGAATTCAGTTTCAGCGCCGGGCGCTGGCTGACACCGGCGGAAATCAAGTCCGGAGAGGACTTCAACACATCGTTCGCCCTCGGACTGCATGTCCCGGGCAATTTTGCCAAGGTTCTGGATCTGCACGAATGTCATCTGCAGTCCGAATGGAGTGCCTCGTTTGTAAACGCCATGAGAGCCTATAGCCTGGAACGGGATTGGAAAGCGTGGCATCCCCGAAAGCACACAGGCTTTCTCCGTCACCTGGTGATTCGGCAAGCTACCCATACGGAAGAGGTGATGGTCAATCTGGTGACCAGCCATTACGACGAAGAGCAGATGCAAGAGCTCGCTGCTTGGATTCAGGAGACGGCGCCGGGTGTGACGACCTTCATCAATACCATCAATTCCGGCGTTGCCCAGACGGCTTTTGGCGAGGAAATGCACGTGGTATTCGGACCGGGTGTCATCCACGACCGGATTGGCGATCACACCTTTGAGATCGCATCCAACGCCTTCTTCCAGACCAATACGCGTCAGGCTGAAACGCTGTACCGGGTAGCGGCGGAATATGCCAACTTTACTCCCGACGACCTGGTTTACGATCTGTATTGCGGCGCCGGGACCATCTCCCTGTACGTGGCCCCGAATGTCAAACACGTTGTAGGTGTTGAGTTGGTGGAAGAAGCCGTTCAGAATGCTCGACGCAACGCCGAGGCGAACGGCATTTCCAATGTGACCTTCGAGACCGGCGATATGATGAAGCTCTTCAATGACGACTTCATTGCCAAGCACGGTAAGCCGGATGTGCTGATTGTTGATCCACCGCGAGCTGGTCTACATCCGAAGGTGGTACGACAAATTGGTGAGCTGGCGCCTGAACGATTTGTCTATGTGTCCTGCAATCCCCAATCACAGGCCAAGGATCTGTCCTACCTGACAGACCAATTTGAGGTCGTACAGGTCCAGCCGGTTGACCTTTTTCCACATACGCACCACATCGAGTCCGTTGCACAACTGAAGTTGCGCACCTAGAATCCAGCAGGTAAAACCCATCCTGCGTATTCAGTATTTGCCCTGTACAGCTGACAGTGCGCACGCTGCACTCTCGTGACATAGCCCTTGATGTGATGTTCGGTATGTCCTCTTCCTCAACATCTTCACCCTCCGAATGGACTGGAAAAACCGTCTTCGTGACGGGCGGAACAGGCTTCGTAGGCAGTCATCTAGTAGATGAACTCCTGGCACAGGGTGCCATGGTGCGGTGTCTGGTGCGGACAGATCCAAAATGGCTGCAGGGGTTGCCCATCGAAACCTGCAGAGGGACGTTGCATGATCGTCCGGTGCTTGAGCAGGGAGTCGCGGGAGTCGATGCTGTATTCCACATGGCCGCTCGTACGCGAGCACCAGAACGTTCGGCCTTTATTCGGGATAATGTGGAGGGCACAGACAACCTGATGAAAGCGGTCGCCGAGTCCGACGGATCACCCAGGGTTGTCGTTGCCTCCAGTCTTGCTGCCGTAGGTCGTGGAGGACGGGGCATCGTGGATGAATCTGTCGCGCTCGAACCTGTCTCGGACTATGGCTACTCGAAAGCGGTGATGGAGGAGCGCTTGAATACGTGGATGAACGAACTACATCTCACGATCGTCCGCCCACCTGCCGTGTACGGGCCGCGCGAAACAGACATCTACACGTTTTTTCAGTCGGTAGCCCGCGGGATCTGTCCCATTGTGGGCAAAGGTGCCATTCCGAGCTTGAGCCTTGTTCACGTGCGTGACCTGATTGAAGGTACACTGCTCGCTGCCACGCATCCGGATGCCGTCGGGAAAACGTATTTCCTTGGAGGGCCAGACCAGGTTGCTTGGCACGCGGTGCGGGACGCTGCATCCAAGGCATTGGGACGCCGCGTTTTGACGCTTCCTGTCCCCCGATTTATCGTTCCCACGGTTGGTGCGGTAAGTGAGTTGGCAGGCAAACTGTTTGGGTCCTACCCACCGCTGAACCGGGAAAAAGCACGCGAAATCCTCGAAGCTGCCCTTATGTGCAGTAATGAAAGGGCGCATACTGAACTGGGATATGCCCCAGGAGTGGACTTGGATACGGGCATCCGCGAGACGATTTCCTGGTATCGCGGCGAAGGATGGCTATAGTCGCTCAGAAATGAAGCGCGTCGATGTGACGCTAAAGACCCATTTCTGCCCGGATCATATCCTCGGGTGCTCATGCTACACTTTGAAGGCGCTGCGAAAAGGACATATGTATCCGTTGTGCCGAATCCTGCTTCCAACCGGTTCGTTCACGCCGTGCCCATAATGCTCTCCAATCACCACCCGGAGTCCACATCGTGACACCGCTCGGATTCAATACCGGCTACATCGAAGAACTGTATCGCCAGTACCTGCAAGACCCCAACAGTGTAGGCGAAAACTGGAAAGAGTTCTTCCAGGACTTCAAGCCGGACGATGGTTTTGTCGCACCCGCTCCAGCGCCTTCGAAGCCGGCTGACTCGTCGAAACCTGCACCCGCTTCTGCTCCTGCCACTGAACCGGTTCATGCGGACGAAAAAGTAATCCGCGGCCCGGGAGCAAAGATTGTTGAGAACATGGAGGCCAGCCTCGGTGTGCCGACCGCGACCTCTGTCCGGACGGTCCCCGTCAAACTGATGGCGGAAAACCGGGCCTTGATCAATGATCATCAGCGACACGTCGGAGGCAACAAGGTCTCCTTCACGCACATCATTGCCTACGCCATCATCACCGCCTTGAAGAAATTTCCGGCGATGAATACGACGTATCGCAAAGAAGAAGATGGTCACATTCACGTCATCCCCCATGACGTGAATCTGGGACTCGCGATCGATATCGAGCGTCGGGGTAAGCGCACACTTCTGGTACCCAATGTCAAAGCGGCAGATCAGCTCAACTTCGCGCGGTTGTTGGGGGCCTACAACGACGTCGTCAAAAGAGCACGCGACAACAAACTCGAGATCGAGGACTTTGCGCGGACGACAGCCACATTGACCAACCCGGGTATGATCGGTACGAACCTGAGTGTACCACGCCTCATGCCGGGTCAGGGCGTTATCGTGGGCGTGGGCTCGATTGGGTATCCAACCGAGTACTATGCTGTACCGCCAGAGATGATCAGTCAGACCGGCATCTCGCAGGTCATGACCATCACCTCGACGTATGACCACCGCGTCATTCAGGGTGCCGAAAGCGGAGGATTCCTGGCGCATATCGATGCCCTGCTCAGAGGCGAGCACGACTTCTACCAGGGAATATTCCGGGACCTGAATATTCCTTTCCAGCCCTGGACACTGGCCCAGGACACGACCCCTCGGGTCGGCAAGCGTTCGCAGAGCTCCAAGATCGACGCGATACGCAAGGAAGCCTCGGTCCTTCAGCTGATCCGTGCATATCGCGTACGCGGACATCTTGAGGCGGACATCAACCCGCTGGGTTACGATTGGGAACCGCATCCGGAATTGGATCCGGCTACCTACGGCCTGACCATCTGGGACCTGGACCGTGAGTTTGTCACAGGAGGCCTTGGAGGCAAAGACCTGTTGCCGCTGCGTGATATCCTGGATATCCTGCGCCGAACCTACACCCGTCAGGTCGGAATCGAGTTCATGCACATCTCTTCTCCCGAAGAGAAGCGGTGGCTGCAGGATCGTATCGAGCCGAGTGAATCGGATTACTCGATCGGAGAAAAAGACATGCACCGCATGCTGCAGAAATTGAACGCTGCGGAAGCCTTCGAATCGTTCCTGCATACGAAGTACATCGGACACAAGCGGTTCTCATTGGAGGGATCCGAGACGATCATCCCGATGCTCGATCGCATTTTGTCTGATGCAGCCGAAAAGGACGTGGACCACGTAGTGATGGGAATGGCCCACCGCGGCCGTCTGAACGTCCTGGCCAACATCATGAACAAGCCCTACGAGGTGATATTCTCTGAGTTTGAGGGCAACATCGATCCCAATACGACGCAAGGATCGGGCGACGTCAAGTATCACCTCGGATCAATGGCTCAGCATGTGGCGCCCGGCGGCCAGGAAGTGACCATCTCGTTGGCCTCCAATCCAAGTCACCTCGAAGCGGTCAACCCAGTCGTAGAGGGCATGGTGCGTGCAAAACAGGAATTCCGGACCGAGTCCATTGATAACCCGGACGGCGATTATCTCGATTCGGTCATCCCCGTCCTGATCCACGGCGATGCCGCATTTGCTGGTCAGGGTGTTGTTGCGGAGACGCTGCACATGAGTCAGCTACCGGGCTATCAGACGGGCGGAACGATTCATGTCGTGATCAACAACCAGATCGGATTCACCACGGGTCCGGAAATGGCTCGTAGCTCGACCTATGCAACGGATTCGGCGCGCATGATTCAGGCACCCATCTTCCATGTCAACGGAGATGATCCGGAAGCTTGCGTCCGTGTAGCCCGCCTTGCTCTGGAGTACCGACAGGCATTCAACAAGGATGTCGTGATCGACATGCTCTCCTACCGCGTTCGTGGACACAACGAGGGCGACGAGCCAACGTACACGCAGCCGACGCTTTATCGGAAGATTGAAGCAAAGCGCTCACCGCGAAAACTCTATACCGAGCTGCTGCTCCGTCGTGGAGACATGCAGCCGGAGCATGCGGAGCAAATGCTCCAGGATTACCGTTCCCGCCTGCAGGAAGCCTTCGACCGGACCAAGGAGCTGGTACAACGGGAAGCTCCTTCCAATGAGGAGCTTCTGAAGAAGCGGGAGCCCACTCCCCTGCCTGTGGTTGAGACGAAAGCCACGAGCGAAGACCTCGAGGCTGTAGTCAAGGCACTGAATAACCTGCCGGAAGAGTTCAACGTGCACAAGAAGCTGGTCCGCCAGTTCTCGCGTCGTGAGAAGCTTTACTTCGAAGACAAGAGGATCGATTGGGGATTTGCCGAAGCCTTGGCCCTGGGATCCATTTTGGCAGAAGGTACGCGTGTTCGCATCAGCGGCCAGGACTCACGACGCGGGACATTCAGCCATCGTCACGCGGTGCTGTATGATCAGGAAGACGGCAGCGAATACATCCCACTGAACCATATCAAGGAAGAGCAGGAGCGACTGTTCATCTATGACTCGCTACTCTCCGAGTACGCGGTCTGTGGTTTTGAATACGGGTATTCGGTGGCCAATCCCGATGCACTCGTGATCTGGGAAGCGCAGTTCGGTGACTTTGCCAATGGAGCACAGATTGTTTTTGACCAGTTCCTTTCAGCCGCGGAAGAGAAGTGGGGACAAACCAGCAGCATGGTGCTCCTTCTTCCCCACGGTTTCGAAGGGCAGGGACCGGAGCACTCTTCCGCTCGATTGGAGCGATTCTTACAGCTGTGCGCCGAGAACAACATGATTGTCTGCTCCTTTTCTACGCCGGCCAATCTTTTCCATGGTTTGCGACGTCAGGCATCGAAAGAGCTTCGTAAACCCATGGTGGTCATGTCGCCGAAGAGTTTGCTTCGGCATCCATCCGTAATATCCGTCCCCGAGGAACTGACAGGTGGACGCTTTCAGGAAGTCATTCCTGCCGATATCGATTCGGCCGAACGCGTGGTGTTCTGCAGCGGAAAGGTCTACTACGACCTCGTCGAGAAACTCGCTGATGCACCCGTTGCCCTGGTCCGTGTCGAACAGCTCTATCCGTTCCCTGAAGAAGCAATCATCGAGCAACTGAAGCGTTTCAGTGACGCCAAGGATGTGCTTTGGGTCCAGGAGGAACCAGAGAACATGGGAGCCTGGCACTACCTGCATCGCAGACTGGATAGCGCCATGGAGGCTGCGGGAATGAATGGCCGGGTCAGGTACGTTGGACGCAAAGCATCCGCGAGCCCGGCAACTGGCTCAGCTCATATCCATGCAGCCGAACAGGCCGTGATAGTAGGCGAAGCGCTGGATCTGAGCTGAAATCATCGACTTGGTTAAGCCCTTAGGGCAGCGAGGCCCTGTCCCAAAGGACCCTCTCCGGAATGGCGCCCTCCACGCGGACGGGCGCCATTTTTGGACGGACATCTGTCATGCCCCGATAAAGAGGGCAAAATAAAAGCAGCGTCCTCCAAAACGGAAGACGCTGCTCTACACCTCTCTGAAGCTTCAGGCAGCGAAGTGGGATGTGCCGGAAGCCGGATGATGTCTATGTCGCAGACGGCCGCTGACTAATAGCGGGGACGACGGCGCGAATTGCGTGCAGCCTTCTGACGGGCCAGACGACGCTCTTCGGAGGGCTTGGTGAAGGCCATGTTGCCACGGTAGATCCGCAGTACGCGGCTACGGTTGACGGCACGCTTGAAACGGCGCAGTGCGCGGTCGATGGACTCGTTATCCCTTACTTTAATACCTACAGGCACGTCAGATCACTCCTTGAGTGGTTGAAATTTTTTGAGACAGCCTCGAAATATACGGCGCCTTCCCCGTTGATAGCAAAAACTGACTGACCTCGAATGGCCCTGAAACTGCTTGTTTCGACGCGAAACGCGCACAAACTCCGTGAAATTACTGCGATCATGCAGCTGCTGGGCGTTGAACTGGTCTCTTTGAACGCTTTTCCGGATGCGCCAGAAGTAGACGAAGATCGTGATACCCTGGAAGGCAATGCGATCAAGAAAGCTGAGGATTTGCACGCTCACACCGGTCTACCCACCATTGCGGACGACACGGGCCTCGAAGTCTCCACATTGGCAGGCGCGCCGGGTGTCCGCTCCGCACGCTATGCCGGCGAGAATGCCGATGATGCGGCCAACCGTTCCCTCCTGCTGAAACGTCTACGCGACGCGGAAGACCGGCGCGCCCGATTCCGTACCGTTATCGCTCTTGCAACATCCGAAGGCACGCGCCTCTTCGAAGGAATCTGTGACGGTATCATCATTCATGATGAACGAGGGGACGGTGGATTCGGATATGATCCGATCTTCCAACCTGAGGGCCAGTCGCTGACCTTTGCTCAGATGCCATCGGACGCAAAGAATCGCATCAGCCATCGAGGCCGCGCCTTGCAAGCGTTTGCTGACGCCTTCGACTCGTCATGGCTGGAACATGCAAAAGAAGGTGATTCAGCATGATCGCTCTTGTCCAACGCGTCAAGCATGCTCGCGTCACGGTCGATGACCGCGAGACAGGAGCCATCAAAGAAGGCCTCCTGATCCTGCTCGGTGTCCACACCACGGATACCGAGGACCTGATCCCGTGGCTGGCCGCCAAGTGTGCCAACCTGCGCATATTCCCGGACATCGAGGGACGGATGAACCGTTCAGTTGTTGACCACGGCGGCTCCATTCTGGTCGTGTCACAATTCACGTTGTACGGTAATGCAGAGAAGGGCAATCGGCCATCCTTCATCGAGTCAGCACGACCCGAAATCGCAGAGCCCCTCTATGAGGCTTTTTGCGAAGAGGTATCCTCCCTTATCGGACATCCCGTCGCTCGCGGTGAGTTTGGTGCCATGATGGATGTCGACCTGCTCAATTGGGGTCCTGTCACGCTCTCCATCGAACGTCGAAACCAATAGACCGAACCGGTTGTAGGTCCTGGCCCCTATCCTCTTACCAAACTTGAAATGACCCGTCTATTCTCCTTTCTCGTAATCCTTTTCCTTGTCACTGGCTGCACATCCGCCGGCCCTGACGGTTACGTGGTCACGGACGCAGTGATTTATACCATGGATGCGGGTGAGCCTGTCGCAGAGGCCATGGTGGTTCTTGACGGAAAGGTAGCGGCCATCGGGCATGAAGAGGATCTTCGAGAAGCCTACCCAGACCTCTCAGCGCGCTCGGCTGGCGGAAAGTCGATTGTCCCCGGGTTTACGGATTCCCACGGCCACTTCATGGGACTGGGATTGGAGAAACTCTCCGTCGACCTGCGCGGAACACGTTCCATTGACGAGGTTGTTGAGCGTATCCGTGCCTTTTACCCCGACCTCGAACCCGGACAATGGATTCGCGGTCGAGGCTGGAATCAGGAGCTTTGGCCAGGACGGGCGTTCCCCACACGACAGGATCTCGACCTCCATTTCCGGGACAATCCCATAGCCCTCTCCCGAATTGACGGCCATGCGGATTGGTACAATACAGCGGCCATGGACATTGCCGGATTCGAGGCGATCCAGAATGCAGAGGATCCGGTGGGTGGTGCCATAATCCGGGACGCAGAGGGTGTTCCTACGGGCGTATTTGTGGATGCGGCGGCGTACCTCGTTGAACGACATGTACCCGCCTGGACGGAGGAGGAGCTGGATCGCGCCCTTGAGATTGCCATGCAGTCAGCAGCCGAAGTGGGCCTGACCGGTGTACACGATGCGGGAGTCGACATGACGACCATCGAACGCTATCAGCGCTTCATCGACGAGGACCGATTCTCGGTGCGCATGTATGCCATGATCGGTGGCGCCGGATCCACATTTGACGCATTGTGCAACCAGCACATCATCGATTATGGCGACTTTCTGACCGTGCGGTCCGTCAAACTCTACCTCGATGGCGCACTGGGCAGTCGCGGGGCTGCGCTGCTCCATGACTATGCCGACGATCCTGGAAATCGCGGACTGTTATTCGTCGAGCCCGACGAGTTTTCGGGCGTCGTCCAGCGCGCTGTAGCGTGCGGATACCAGGTCAACACGCACGCCATTGGTGACCGAGGCAATCGTGTACTTTTGGAAAGCTACGAGCTGGCCAGCATCACCCCGGACATGCGCCCGCGTAATGAGCACACACAGATCATTGCCTTGGAGGATATTCCACGCTTCCAGGATCTGGGCATCATTGCCTCCATGCAGCCAACCCATGCCACGAGTGATTTGAACATGGCCGAAGATCGTCTTGGGCCGCACCGCATCAAGGGTGGATATGCATGGCGCACGCTCAAGGAAGCAGGGATTCCCCTGGCATTTGGTTCTGACTTTCCAGTCGAGCGAGCGCATCCGCTGGAGGGTTTTTTTGCCAGTATCACTCGCCAGACGAGAGACTTGCTCCCGGAGGGTGGATGGTATCCGGAAGAGCGGCTGACCCGGGAAGAGACGCTGGAAGCCTTTACCCAGGGTGGGGCATTTGCCGCGTTTCAGGAAGATCAACTGGGATCCCTCTCGCCGGGAAAATGGGCAGACTTTGTTGTCCTTTCGGATGATATCATGCAAATCCCCCCTGCCCAGGTTCTTGAGACCAGTGTGATCGCAACCGTGGTTGGTGGCAAGACCATTCATGGAACGTTCGGAAGCGAGTGAGCGAGACACCGTCTCATAACGCCGTATCCCCCCAGCTGACGGATTCGTTTGGCAGGGAGCACACATACCTACGTATCTCGCTGACGGAACGCTGCAATCTGCGCTGCACGTATTGCATGCCAGCAGAAGGAGTGGACCTCAAGCCCAGGGATCATATCCTCTCCTTCGAGGAAATCATGCGGCTGGCAGAATTGCTGGTGGCACACGGCGTGACCAAGATCCGTCTGACCGGCGGCGAGCCGCTCATTCGGAAAGAGCTGGTACAGCTCGTCGAGCGCATCGCCCAACTGGATGGTCTCAAAGAGCTGACCATCACGACCAATGGACTGCTACTGCCTCGCAAATTGGCTGATCTGCAGCAAGCGGGCGTCACCGGGTTCAACATTTCCTTGGACACGCTTCGCGAAGACCGATTCAAGGAGATCACACGACGACCTGGGTTGGAAACGGTCTTGGAAGCCATTCGCATGACCGTCGAAGCGGGCTACAATCCGGTCAAGGTCAACTGTGTCGTCATTCGCGGATTCAACGAAGATGAATTGGTTGATTTCGTAGCCATGACCCGCGAATTGCCCATCGAAATGCGGTTCATCGAGTACATGCCGTTCGACGGCAACTCGTGGAACACAGCCGATTTCCTGCCCTACCGGGAAATGGTGGACCTCATCAAGGAGCGCTGGCCGGACTTTGAAGCAGATGGAGGTGATGATCTGGAGATTGCCAAGCTGTGGCAGGTGCCGGGATACCGGGGGAAAGTTGGATTCATCTCTTCCATGAGCGATCACTTCTGTGCCGGCTGCAACCGGATACGCATCACAGCTGATGGCAAACTCAAGGTTTGCTTGTTTGGATCGAACGAGATCAACCTCCGGGACATGATGCGTGGTGGCATCAACGACGAGCGGCTACTGCAAACCGTGCAGTCTGCCCTGTCCCGGAAGGCCGCCTCCCATGCGGGGATGGAAGTACTCGCAGAAAGCGACAATCGACCCATGATCCTGATTGGTGGATGAGGCACCATCACGAACTGCAACCAACTTGAATCGTTGGAGAGCATCCCTATCAATTTCAGAACCTATAACCATTGATCGTCCTCCATGGCTGATTTCACCCACGTCCGCGCTGAAGGCGGCGTCCACATGGTAGATGTTTCGGGCAAAGCAGATACGCTTCGCACTGCCGTAGCCGTAGGCAAAGTCGTTCTAGGACCCGAAGCGTTTGAACGTGTCCGGGACAACACGGTCCGAAAAGGTGACGTCCTGAGTATTGCACAGATTGCAGGCATCATGGGAGCCAAGGAAACACCGCGCCTGATCCCTCTCTGTCACCAGGTCCAGATTCAAGGCGTAGATGTAGATCTGTCCCTTGATGACGATATGCATGCCGTCACCATTCGCGCGTTTGCCAAGAGCCTGGGACCCACGGGTGTCGAAATGGAAGCCCTCACGGCAGTGAGCGTGGCTGCTCTCACGGTCTATGACATGTGCAAATCGATAACCAAAGACATCCGGATTCAGGACATTCATTTGCTGGCGAAGACCGGCGGTGCGAGTGGTGACTACCTTCGGACGACATCTCTCGCGTCGGAATCGAATTGACCGGGCACCCGGCAGCTCATCCTGCGTTGCAAGCTGACTTTCCTCTCCATTTTTCAATACCCACCGCGTCATGGAATCCTTGATCACCTCGTCCGGACTTTTTCTGATCGTCCTGATCTTCCTCGGTCTGGTAGTTTTCCTGTATTTCATTCCGGTAGGCCTTTGGGTAACTGCCTTTTTCTCCGGAGTTCGCGTCAAGCTGGTTCGGGACCTGATGGGAATGCGACTTCGGAAGGTGCCCCCGGCGCACATCGTCAAGCCGCTTATCACCGCACACAAGGCGGGCATCGACGTAAGTCCACCCCAGTTGGAAGCCCACTTCCTCGCGGGCGGTCAGGTCCAAAAAGTAGTCAATGCACTGATTTCAGCAGACAAAGCCAACATCGACCTGCCATTTGAACGTGCAACAGCCATCGATCTTGCGGGGCGTGATGTATTCGAAGCGGTCCAGGTGTCGGTAAATCCGAAAGTAATCGAGACCCCACCGGTTTCTGCGGTCGCCAAAGATGGTATCCAGGTTCGGGCCATTGCGCGCGTGACCGTGCGGGCCAACATCGAGCGCCTCGTGGGTGGTGCTGGCGAGGAAACCATCATTGCCCGCGTCGGGGAAGGGATTGTATCCACGATCGGTTCGTCCGAGACGCACAAAGCCGTACTTGAAAATCCGGACTCCATCTCCAAAGTGGTTCTTTCCAAAGGACTGGATTCGGGTACGGCCTTCGAAATCCTGTCTATCGATATTGCAGACGTTGACGTCGGCGAGAACATCGGCGCCAAGCTGCAGACGGATCAGGCCGAGGCCGATCTGAAGATTGCCCAGGCTAAAGCAGAAGAGCGTCGCGCCGCAGCTGTGGCACACGAGCAGGAAATGCGCGCGGCGGTTCAGGAACAGCGTGCGAAGGTAATCGCAGCCGAGGCAGAGGTACCACTTGCCATGGCCGAGGCCTTCCGCAGTGGCAACCTAGGTGTCATGGACTACTACAATCTCCGTAATGTTGAGGCCGATACCCAGATGCGGCGCTCGATCGGCGGCGGAGAGTCCTCGGACAAAAAATAGCCGACTCCCGAAGCGCAGCCGACCCTTTCGACGTTTCGCCGGAAACGCTGAGTCGACAACATCTTGTCAGTCGACAGCAATCAGGCGGGTAACTCAGTCTGTTGCTCAGGCGGCACCTTGGAAATGCGGACCAGATCAATCCTGTTCGCTGTAGCGCGCAGGATCACAAACCGGTAGGCGTCCATTTCGAATTCGTCCCGCACCTTCGGGATCGTGCCGAGGCGTTCAAGCAGATATCCGGCCACGGTCTCGAAGTCACCATCAGGCAACGTGATTTCACTTTGCTCGGCGAGTTCATCAACTTCAAGTCGGCCACTGGCAATTACGGCCTCATCGCTCAGGATCCGCAGCATGTTCTCGTCGACGTCAAACTCGTCCTGAATATCTCCAAAGATCTCTTCGAGCAGATCCTCTGAGGTCACAAGACCGGCCGTCCCGCCATATTCATCAATCACGATGGCGATAGACGTATTGGACTCCAGAAAATCCTGTAGAAGCTCTTTCGACAGCTTGGTCTCTGGTGCAAACGTAGCTGGTCGAATGATGTCCTCGATGGACTTCGGATTGCTGAAGAGGTCGTACGCGAAAGCCACACCGACAATATTGTCGATGTTGTCCTGGTAGATCGGAATCTTGGAATGGCCCGTAGTCACAAATGCCGTGCGCAGCTCGTCGATCGTGGCGGTCTGATCCAGCGCAATGATCTCTGTGCGAGGCACCATCGATTCTTTTAGACGAATGGAGCCCATCGCAAACACGTTGAAGACCAGAGTCGACTCCTCTTCATCCAGATCCAGCTCGCCGGATCGCTTACTCTCCTCGATCAGCAGCTCGAAGTCGCGCCGGATGAAATCGGAAAACGAGTCGGAATCAATCCGCGCCGCCTTCATCAGTCCAGACGCGGTCCAGCGCGAAATCAAAATGAGCGGAAGCAGCAGGAAATAAGTAAATCGCAGAGGTAGCGCGAGCCAGAAAACGGCCCGGTTGGCCGTCTCCCGAAGAATCGACTTGGGAATAATTTCCCCTACGATGAGCACGACCACCGAAGCGATGATGGTCTGCATGGCCAGAGCCAATACATCCGCAGCGCCTGGCAGTCCCAGAAGGTCACCGAAGAACATCTGAAGCGGTGCTTCGAGGTACAAGGCAACAAGGGTCGAGTAAAGTACCAGCGCGAGATTGTTGCCAACCAGCGTCGTGGTGAGCAGCGTTGCGGGCTTTTCCAGGAATCCAGATACCAGTTTACCCACCATACCGCCACGTCTGGCGAATACTTCCACCCTCAGTCGATTCGCGGCTACGAAGGCGATTTCGGAGCCGGAGAAAAAGGCGCTGAACGCCAGGGTGACCAGAATAAGGGCGAGTTCCATGGACGGGTGCGCCTAGCGGCCGGTGAACGAAGCTTTTCGCTTATTCAGAAACGCATCGACCCCTTCTTTGAAATCCTCCGTATCACAGGCCTGTCCAAACAGGTCTGCTTCAACTTCCAGTCCTTTGGCCAGCGGTTCATCGGCCACCCGAAGGGCTTTGAGCGACAGCTCTACTGCGGTGGGTGCCTTGGAAAGGATGGTCAGCATCATCTTGCGCGTCGCATCCATGAGCTCTCCAGCTGGAACGACCAGATTGGCCAGACCAATTTCGTAGGCGCGGTCGGCCTTTATCATGGCTCCGGTCAGGATCATTTCTGTAGCAATTCCCAGACCCACAAGACGAGGTAGTCGCTGCGTCCCGCCGTAACCCGGTAGAATACCCAGATTCACTTCTGGCTGACCAAAAACTGCGTTATCGGCAGCCGTGCGGATGTGACAGGCGAGCGCCAATTCACTTCCACCACCCAATGCGAATCCATTTACGGCAGCGATGACCGGCTTCGGCATGTTCTCAATCCGGTTGAAAACCGATTGCCCGCGATCGGCAAAAATGCGCCCAGACTCACCGTTGAGTTCGCGAAAGCGAGCGATATCTGCACCCGCAACAAAACTCTTCTCGCCCGCGCCTGTGAGGATTACGCCCTTGATCGTGGCATCCGTTTCTGCTCGTGAAAAGAAGGCGTCCAGATCGTCGATGACATCTGCATTGAGGGCATTCAGCTTGTCAGGACGGTTGATGGTGACGGTAGCAATACCGTGGTCATCGACATCAACGAGCAGTGTTGTGTAGGACATGAATCGGGTAGCAATGATCGGGATTCGCGAACCACAAGATACGGCGAATCCGGGACCGGACGTGTCTATTCCTTGACCTTGTCCTGGAGCGGGTCCGAAACGGCTTGAGTTGGGTCCTCGAACGAGTCCATTTCACTCAGCAGGTCTACTGGATTGGCAAAAACCTCTTCCAGCTCTTCAACGGAAGCTTGCGTCTCCTCAACCTCGGTCAGCAGCGTATCCAATTGGAATGAAATCTCTTCCGGATTACGGAGGGTGAGTGACTGCTCATGGATGTACTTGACGACATCCTCGATGGTCTCCAACTGCGCCTCGATGATTTCCAGATTCTCTTGCCCTTTCTTGGAGCGCTCGAGTCGCTGCTCCAGAATGCGCAGCCGACGTGCCTTGATGGCTCGCACCCGGGGCGTATCGTCTTCCATATCCTCTCGCAATGCCTCAATGGCACGCAAGACCTCGGATTCCACACCTGAATGGACTGAGAATTCGTAGCGCTCCTTCTGATAAAGAAGTTTCATGTACGACTCAAGCAGGCCATCGATCTTCTTCAGGTGCGAGTCCAGCATGCCTTGGGATGCATAGCTGAGCTTGCGGTAGTTACCACGTATGTCTTTCTCGAGCTTTCGCAGACGCGCGTATCGACGTCGATCCGGAGCCGCCAGATTCTGGAACAACTCTTTTTGAGAAAGCGGTTTGGCGTGCTCGGCAGCGCGGCGGGAGCGGATGGCACGACGAAAACGATCATTGCGCGGCATCATACCCAGATACGCCAATTCAACGCCCGACGTAACAAGAAGAGCAACGTCGAATGGCCACGTGGCTCCTGTCAACGACACGCCAAACGCTACCAACATCGAGACGATGAGGAAGGTCAGGTTCCAGGGATGCAGGAACGCTTCCCGGGTGTAGTTGATATCGAGGTGTTGTCGGCTCACGTCGGTTGGCAGGAAAAAAGACCGGAGTCGAAGCGCAACGCTTCGATCAGACGTCAACGCTTCATCCGGCCTATGGTTTTTTCTGGTAGTTCGGACGAGGACTCGCCGTCCGTAGTTGCATCCGAACCGGATTCAGAGGAGGGCAGGGAAGCAGACGGTGCGGAAGACGCTGTGGAAGATGTTGTGGCACCTACACCCTCAGCTGCTTTCATCTGACGAATCAACTCCTGAGCGCGCGCCTTCCGAAGGGTTTCCGCTGCTTCGAGATCGGCAGCATCTTGCGCTTCCTGAACCGAATCGTTCATGTCGACCTGGTCCAGTGCCACCTCCATGCGAGCCTCGGATTCGATTGCGTCCCGCTGCAGCTTCTCGACCATTTCCCCGTGCTCATCAAAGAGCTGATTCATACCGTCGGCCATGTCGGTCACGGCACCCGTAACCTTGGCCTTTCTCTGAAGCTGCTGATGGGTCTTTTTCAGTTCACGGAGTTTGCGCAGGTGCGCCTTTTCAGCCTCCTTGAACTGTTCGTATTCCTCGGGAGTCATTGCCACGACTTAGCACCGTTTGTTCGGTCGACACCTTACTGCGTCCGCTCGCGACCGATGGTCTTACCGCCGGTCTCGGATTCCTTCTCAGGCACGTCCAGCTGAGGCTCTTCTTTTGAGCCGCTTGTGTCGCCCACGCCCATTTCGAGCTTGAACTGCTTGACCAGCTCGGAAGCCCGAATTTGCTGAGCATCCTCCTCGATCTTGAGTGTTTCGGAATCGACCGAGTCGAGCGCTATTTCCATACGGGCTTCGCTACGAGCAGTCTGCTCCTGCAGACGAGAAATCATTTCGTCGTGCGTCTGATCGATGCCGGTTACTTCAAACGACTCCAGGGTATCAGCTACTTTGGCCTGCCATTTGGCGCGCTCATGCGCACGCAGTGCATCTTTGGCCTCGGCGATCTTGCGCTCTTTCTCACGCATGAAGGCTTTCTTGACCTGAAGAGCTTTGTCGTAGGCTGCCGAAGCGTACTTGAGCTGCTCTTTCGTACTGGCCAGGTTTTCCTGAACGCCTTCCAGACGCATGGCGTAGCGCTCGGCAATATCGTCCCGGCCGGCCTGGATGCCTGCCTTGATTTTGGCCGTTACGTCCGCCAGCTCCTTTTCGTACTTCTTGACTTCCTTCTGAAGCATCATCACGTTGGCTTTGACCGTCGCGATGTTCTCGTTCATTTTCGGAACCTGATCATTCAGCTCCCGGATATTTTGTTCGAGAATGAGCTTGGGATCTTCGAGCGCAGAGATGGCGCCCCCGAAGACGGATTTTATGAATCGCGTAAAGCGGGACCAGATCGACATGTCTTTCGAAAAGTTGAATGGTTGGGAGGAGGAATCCCTATCCGATAATATAGTGAAGGTGGTTGGGTCCACCCATTCTAATCCGATCACGGGGACGACCGGATGGACATGCTCCTTACGGGGCGATAGCCGGGTAGATTCACTCGGGGCGGCTTTCGGACCCAGCTTCGTTGATTTTGTTGGCCTGGATCCAGGCTGCGAGCCCGCTATCCCGACCAGGATCTATCAACGTATCGATCTCGAATGCGCGGCGATGGTGCCTTCACCGTCTCGGTAAACGCCCAGGCTTCGGTCAACGCATCAACGGCTGCAGACAAGCGATCATCCGAAGAAGCGTAAACCGTCGCCAGCACATCGCCCTCACGTACTTCATCACCCTGCCGCTTGTGCAGGAAACACCCAGCCAATGGATCGACGTCATCCTCCTTCTGCATTCGACCCGCTCCGAGCGTAATCATGGCGCGGCCGACCTCCAGTGCATCGATTCGTTCGATGACCCCCGGCACACCGGATGGTACACGGATTTCCGCGGTCAAAGCCGTTTCCGTACGCCTACCAGGCTCGTCAATGAGGGCAACGTCCCCACCTTGTGCCGCGACCATCTGCTTGAATCGATCCAATGCCATGCCCGAATCAATCACCGCCTGAGCAGCTTCGAATGCCTCCTCGATGGTACCTGCCCGTTCTCCTGCAACGATCATTTCGGCAGCCAGCGCCATAGTGACTTCTTTCAGATCTATTGGTCCTTTCCCCTTCAACAGTTCGATTGACTCAACAATTTCCGGCCAGTTTCCGACGGCCTGCCCCAGCGGCTGATCCATGTCAGTCAGCAGCGCTACCGTCGGCTTTCCGAAGTGCTCGCTCACTCTGACAAGCGTTTCTGCCAAAAAGCGAGCTCGAGACTCTTCTTGCATGAAGGCTCCCGAACCATATTTCACATCAAGCACCAACGCGTCAATTCCTTCCGCGAGTTTCTTCGAGAGAATCGATGCTGCTATGAAAGGCACAAACTCTACTGTCGCCGTCACGTCACGCAGCGCATAGAGTTTTCGGTCTGCTGGAGCGATGTCGTCGGTCTGGCCAATCATGACGAGTCCGATGTCGGCCAACTGCCTTCGATACTGCTCGATGGACAATGCCGTAGAGAATCCGGGGATGGATTCCAGTTTGTCCAGCGTACCTCCCGTGTGCCCCAATCCGCGACCGGAAATCATCGGAACCGGCACGCCACACGCAGCCACGATCGGGGCCAACGGAATGGACACCTTGTCTCCTACGCCTCCCGTGGAATGCTTGTCGACTTTGCGGCCGGGAATGTCAGATAAATCCAGAACACGGCCTGAATTCAGCATCGCATCGGTAAGCGAAAGCATTTCCTCCTCATTCATCCCCTGCAGAAAAGCAGCCATCAAGAACGCAGCAGCCTGATAGTCGGGGATATCGCCAATGGTATACCCATAGACAAATGAGGCAATCTCATTGCGCGTGAGTGTTCCGCTGTCACGCTTCCGGAGAATGAGATCAACAATATTGATGGAAGGATCGTAGTTCATGCCGAGAACCTAGAGGCGATCAAAGGACATTGCAATTCCAGGACACATTTTAGGCGCATTGGAGTCTGACGTCCTACATATGCTGGCGACAAAAAAAGGGTCGCCAACTGGGCGACCCTTTCTGCACCCCCAAGGGGTTGTGATCATGCTTTTGCATCCATCCTGGCATGGAAAACGTGGCATCGGACACTTGGCGCACGCCGTGTCGACCACATACCCTCCAGGACGTACCGACTTATTCCTCGGTACTGGCTGCTTTCTTACCGTAACGACGGTTGAATTTCTCAACACGGCCAGCGGTATCGACGAACTGGCGCTTACCAGTGTAGAACGGGTGGTTCGTAGAGTCGACCTCGGATGTATACGTATCGCTGGTCATCGTCGAACGCGTCTGGTACTCCGTTCCGTCGGCCAATTTGACGGTTACGGTGTTGTATTCGGGATGGAGATCCTTTTTCATGCTGATGTCCTCACGGCGCGCGGGGGGAGCGCTCAAAGCCGTCGGAGTGGCTGTTATGTTAACGGGAACCGGAAATCCGGTGAGCCTAGAAATATACGAATCCCTCAAGGCGGGTTCAAGAAGATTCGTTCAATCCAGAACACCCGATTTCCGGGGTCAAACGACCTCTATTCCGTCAGAAACGCAATCGTTCGGGGCAGGCAGACGGACTATGATTTGCTCCAGCCCTACTCAACCAACCAGGTATCACCCTCCGCCAGCAGGTCTTCCAGCGACCCCTTTCCGGAGCGCTCGATGACGGCATTGACCTGATCATTGACTTGTGCGTCGTAGGTGGGGCGCTCTTCTCTATAGAACACGCCAAATGGCTGGGGAAGCTCTTCCCGCCAGTACACACGGGCCAGGATGGTGGCAAGCTCGCGAGATGTCTCGTCATAGACCAGGCAATCGTCTACACCCCACTCCCCAGACTCGAGGTCGATGTCCTCCAAATTGAAGCCATCCAGACGAAGGCCACGTGTTCCACCGGCATAGGTCAATGGCTTGCCATGCTCGAAGAAGATGGCTCGATCCGACTTGGTAGCCTTTTCGGTGTAGTCAAAGAAGGCTCCATCGTTGAAAATATTGCAGTTCTGGTAGACCTCTACGAATCCAGTGCCCTTGAAGTCATGCGCCTTGCGCAGGATTTCCTTCATGTGCTTTGGATCCCGGTCCATGGTGCGCGCAGCAAAAGGAGCGTCTGCACCCAGGACCAGAGCAATCGGATTGAATGGATGATCGATCGAACCGAATGGCGTGGACTTGGTGACTTTGCCAATCTCCGAGGTAGGCGAATACTGTCCTTTCGTCAACCCATAGATCTGGTTGTTGAACATGATGATCTGCACATCCACGTTTCGGCGCATGATGTGGATGATGTGGTTTCCACCGATGGAAAGGCTGTCGCCATCACCCGTAATCATCCAGACATCCAGTTCGGGCCTGGCTGTCTTGAGACCAGTCACAATAGTTGGGGCACGTCCGTGGATGGAGTGCATTCCGTAGGTGTTCATGTAGTACGGGAAGCGACTGGAACAGCCAATACCGGAAATGAACACCAGATTCTCCCGCGGTACACCGAGTTCCGGCATAAGGCGCTGGACCGTAGCAAGAATGGCATAATCACCACAACCTGGGCACCAGCGAACATCCTGATCAGATGAAAAGTCGGCTCGTGTCAGAACGCTCGCCCCGTCGCCACTGGGAACGCCCGGAGGCATGGCTCCAGGAGGCTTTGCCGCAGGAGGCATCGCTCCCGGTGGCTTCGATCCAGGAGGCTTCGATCCAGGAGGCTTGGACGGCTTGCGGGCTGCAGGTTTGCCAGCGCCCGGCGGAAGGGTTGGTTTACGTCCCGCCGGAGCGCCCGGCGGAAGCGTCGGTTTCTTGCCAGTCGGTTCGCCCATTCCAGGGGGAAGAGTTGGCTTACGACCAGAGGGCTTGTTGGAATCGTTGTCAGACATAAGTCATTCGAGCGGGGTTCAACCCACCATTTCTGCAATCTTTCTTTCGATTTCCGAGGGCCCAAAGGGGCGACCCTGGATCTTGTTCATCGCTTCGAATGGAAGCAGGTACCGATCCCGCAGGATGCGCACCAACTGACCGTTGTTGAGCTCGGGCACGAGGTAGGTAGAGAAGCGACTCAGCACCTCACCTAGATCTGCCGGCAGCGGATTCACCCATCGCAAATGCACGGCAGCAGCCTTGTGCCCAGCATTGAGAGCCCGGGTAACGCCCGCTTCGATAGCGCCGCGCGTCGAACCCCAACCGATGATGAGTAGATCAGCATCCTCGTCCCCAAAGATTTCGAGCGGTTTCATGTCCTGCTGGACACGCTCCACCTTCTCGGTACGCAGCTTGATCATCTTCTCATGGTTGGCCGCATCGTATGACACGTTGCCCGTCTTGTCAGCCTTCTCCAGACCGCCTACCCGGTGCTCCAGATTCGGAGTTCCTGGTTTGGCCCAAGGGCGGGCTAACGTCTGTTCATCCCTCACGTAAGGCCAGAATACTTCTTCCCCTTCTTCTTCCGCATTGAACTCAGTCGCAAATTCAACCGGGAAATCGTGGAGCGAGTCGGGGTCGGGAATGAGCCACGGCTCTGATCCGTTTGCCAAGTAGCCATCCGAAAGCAGGACGACAGGCGTCATGTACTTTACCGCTATGCGACAGGCCTCATAGGCGGCCTCGAAACAGTCGCCAGGGGTCGAAGCCGCGATGACCGGCATCGGGGCGTCTCCGTTTCGCCCGAACAGGGCTTGCATCAAGTCAGATTGCTCCGTCTTCGTGGGCAAGCCAGTTGAAGGACCACCCCGTTGCACATTCACGATAACGAGGGGCAATTCAAGAATGTGTGCGAGCCCCATGGCCTCGCCTTTGAGCGCAATACCAGGCCCTGACGTCCCCGTTATGCCGAGTGATCCGCCAAAGCTGGCACCAATCGTCATTCCAATCGCCGCGATTTCATCCTCGGCCTGAATGGTCATGATGCCGTGGTTCTTGTAGCGACTCAAGGCATGAAGCAGATCGGATGCCGGTGTGATGGGGTATGAGCCGTATGTAATCGGCAAACCACTTTTGTCAGCAGCTGCCACAATGCCCATGGCCAGGGCCTGCACGCCTTGAACGGCTCGGTATCGGCCGGGAGGTAATGTGGCAGGCGTGACTTCGTATCGGGTGACGAACTGTTCAGTCGTTTCCCCGAAATGATAGCCCTTCTTGAGAAGCTCCAGGTTGGCATCCCGGATGTCAGGCTTCTTGGCAAATTTGGTCGTCAACCAACGCTGTGCCGGTTCAATCGGGCGGGAATACAGCCACAAGGAAAGACCCAGGGCGAACATGTTCTTCGACCGATCAATGGCCTTGTGGTCCAATCCGGAATCCTTGAGCGTCTCGCGCGTGAGCCGCGTCAACTCGACCTGAATCACCCGATACTTGTCCAAGGAACCGTCTTCGAGCGGATTCTCCTTGAGGTTGGCCAGTTTCAGGTCCTTCTTTTCGAATGAATTCGAGTTGACCAGAATCGTCCCGCCGGGCTTGACGCGATCCAGGTTCACAACGAGGGCAGCCGGATTCATGGCAACCAGCAAATCGACCTCGTCGCCGGGCGTGCGGATGTCCACAGACCCGAAGTGAAGCTGAAATCCGGAGACCCCGTAGGTGGTCCCGACAGGGGCACGAATTTCTGCCGGGAAGTCGGGCAGGGTGGCCAAATCATTCATCGCGTGCGCGGTGGCCAGCGTGAACTGCGTTCCGGTCAGCTGCATGCCGTCACCGGAATCCCCCGCGAACAGCACGGTGGCTTCGGGCAGGGTTTCTACTGTTTTTGAACTCATGTAGTGAGTCGAATAAAGAGATGAGCAGCGACCTGTCTGCTCCCGCTACCATTGGGCCGGGAAAGAAGTCGGCTCAGGTTCGTATTACGACGGTAATGTAGAGCAAAATGGTTATTCTTGCCGTGCAAGCGCAGTGGTCCCCCGGATGCCCCGACTTATTGGGGATGATCCAGCAAACGGGCCCGGATCGACCCGCTCCGCGAAACAACCCTCCTACGTATGATTCCGTATCACGCCACAACCCGAGACATCGTAGTCACTGTCCGTCCGGTCTATCTGGATGGCCAATCCGACATGATGGAACGCAAGTTCGTCTTCGGCTACTTCGTGCGTATTGAGAATCATGGGATTGAACCCATCCAACTGCTGCGTCGCCACTGGTTCATTACCGACGAATCAGGGAAAGTTGACGAAGTGGAAGGAGAAGGCGTTATCGGCCAGCAGCCAGTGATCGAACCAGGCGAGGCGCACCAGTACAACAGTTTCTGTGTGCTTGAGACCTTCACCGGCAGCATGCGTGGGCACTACATCATGGAGCGTTACCACGGTGAGCGCTTCAAAGTCGAAATTCCCCGCTTCGATCTGAAAGCAGCAGTGAACTGACGACACCGGTCAGGGTCACCTGGATTCTTCGTTACGCTTGTCCTTTCGCGACAGCGCTCAGATCATCTTGACGGCTATCACCAAGTCCGCCGTTTTGAAATGGATGGTCTGTCCATCATCGGAACGGGTGAATTCCTCGATCGCCTGCGGCACTTCCTCGCGCGGCGTATCCATGTGAAAAAGGGTATCTGCGACCACGTGCCAATCCTCGGCGGTTAGAAAAACCTCGGCTTCCCCGTTCTCGGCTACCATCGGCGCGTACCCGAGCACCTTGTTCATGTGATTCACGCCTTGTTGACGATGGAGATTGGGGGGGATGTTGGTTCGCTCCTGCATTACCTTTAGGACTCCGGATGATGGCATCGATTGAAGTTCTCCTTTATTCCGATCCGAATCCAAACGTTCCGCCCCCTTCAGCTCTTCACCGGTTATCCAGAACGGTCCATGAAGCAGTATCTCGACCTCCTCCGTCACGTTCGCGACAATGGCCTTGAAAAGTCAGACCGCACCGGTACCGGGACGAGGTCAGTCTTCGGCCATCAGATGCGTTTCAATCTGCAGACAGGCTTTCCCCTCGTTACCACGAAAAAAGTTTATTTCAAGGGACTCGCCGTAGAAATGCTCTGGTTCTTGAAAGGCGGTACCAACATCCAGTATCTCGTGGACAACAACGTCCACATCTGGGACGCCTGGGCGGCAGAGAACGGAGATCTTGGGCCAGTCTATGGAAAGCAGTGGGTCAGTTGGGCCGGCCAGAATGGGGAGTCGATCAACCAGATCGAGCGGGTGATCGAGGGCATCAAGAAAAATCCAGACTCCCGGCGTCATATCGTCAATGCGTGGAACGTATCCGATCTGCAGGACATGGCGCTTCCCCCCTGCCACATGTTCTATCAGTTCTGGGTTGGAAATGGCCGCCTGAGCTGTCAGTTGTACGTGCGCTCGAACGATCTCTTCCTGGGCGCGCCCTTCAACATTGCCGAGTATGCCCTGCTCACCCACATGATCGCTCAGCAATGCGACCTGGAGGTTGGCGAACTGGTCTACACGATTGGAGATGCGCACATCTACTTGAATCATCTTGACCAGATCGAGGAGCAGTTGTCGCGCGACCCCTATGAGCTGTGCGAACTGAAGATCAACCGCAAGCCTGCCTCCATCTTCGATTACGAGTACGAGGACTTCGAGCTGGTGGGCTATCAGTTCCATCCGTCGATCAAGGCCCCGGTGGCCGTATGAGCGGAGTTGAAAACGACGGGCCGGAGTTGGTGATCATTGCGGCGGTTGGGGCCGAAAATCGGGTCATCGGTAAAGGGCAGGACTTGCCCTGGCACCTCCCTGAGGATCTGAAGCACTTCAAGAGTCTCACTTCAGGTTGGCCGTGCTTGATGGGGAAACGCACATTTGACTCGGTGCTCCACCAACTGGGCAAACCCCTCCCCGGTCGACGCAATCTGGTACTGACCCGAACGAAGACATGGCCACAGTGGCCATCCGTAGAGGTGTATCCATCCGTGAATGACGCACTGGCCGCCGCCAGCGATGTCGAACGCATCTTCATCACGGGAGGAGCCACGCTGTATGCGGAATTTCTGAGTCGTGCCGACCGCCTGGAATTGACCGAAGTCTACGGTGGGCACGAGGGAGACGTCTTCTTTCCAGAATACCGTCACCTTATCGGGACGGAGTACGAGGAAACCAGCCGCGATGAGCGCGACGGGTATGACTTCGTCACATACGAGCGGATAGTATAGGATTTGACACCGAATCGTCTGCGATCTGATCCAGGACGTGCAGCGTCTCCAAAGCGGCACGAGCCGCCTCGATCCCCTTGTTATGCGCATCATCGGATGATCGAGCAACAGCCTGCTCCTGCGTATAACAGGTCAGGACACCAAATGCGCAAGGAACTCCCGTATCGAGCGATACGCGAGCCAATCCCGATGCTACTTCGGCAGAAATGTACTCGAAGTGTGCCGTGTCACCTTTGATGACGGCGCCCAGACAGACGACTGCATCCGCATTGCCGGTGGCTGCCAAACGCTGCGCAATGATCGGAAGCTCGAACGCACCCGGTGCCCAGTACATTGGCATGTCATCCGGAGAAACCCCGCATTGTTCAAGAGTCGTTTGGGCTCCTTTCAGCAGCCCGGATACGACCTCTTCGTTGAACCGCGAAGCGACAATGGCAACCCTTTTTCCGGAAGCGTCGAGTGAAGATGCGTCATATGTCAACGAACGTCTCATACACATTCTCCGATGTGGTTCATTCGATCCAGTTTAGTGGACAAATAGTCCCGATTCTCCGCACGCCATGCCAATTCCATGGGGAGTCGCTCCACGTGCGGTACACCTGCCTCCTTGAGACCGGTCACTTTTGCCGGATTGTTGGTCATCAGACGGACCTGCTGGATACCCAGATCATCCAGGATCTCGGCCGCTGCGCGATAGGAGCGCAAATCGTCTGAAAAACCGAGTGCTCGATTGGCGTCGACGGTGTCGTAGCCTTCATCCTGCAGGGCATAGGCCCGGATCTTGTTGACCAAACCGATTCCTCGCCCCTCCTGGCGCAGGTAGACAATAATACCCGATCCTCGCTGAGCGATGGAGGCCATCGCCTGCCGAAGCTGATCGGCGCAGTCGCACCGCTGGGATCCGAAGACTTCGCCCGTCATGCACTCCGAGTGGACCCGCACAAGAACAGGATCTGATTCGGCAGGCGTGCCTTTAATCAATGCAAGGTGCTCTCGCCCGCGATCGTCATGGTAGGCCACCACACGAAAGCGTCCATATTCGGTGGGCAGCTCGGAGGATGCTGCTCGACGCACGCGCAGGGCCGTATCGGATGCTTCACTGAGTAACGTAACCGGTTCGTCAATAGCCATATACCGGACGATATCGTCAATGGAAATCAGTACGAGACCGTGCTGTTTCGAGAACAGCTCCAGATCAGTTCGACGGGCCATACTGCCATCCGGCTTCATGATCTCGCAGATAGCCGCCACGGGATTCAATCCAGCCAGCTTGATCAGCTCGACGGAGGCTTCCGTGTGACCTCTTCGCTCGCGCAGGCCGCCGCTGCGCGCTCGAAGTGGAAAGATGTGGCCTGGCACATTGATGTCGGACGGGGCGGACGCCGGGTCGGCGAGAGTAGCCAGCGTACGGGAACGGTCGGCCGCCGAAATTCCAGTACTGATGCCTCGCGAGGCTTCTACAGATACGGTGAATGGGCTTTCATGCCTGGCGCCTCCGGCTGATCCGTCCACCATGCGGGGAATGTCGAGTCGGTCGATTACCTCGGGAGCCGCTGCGGCACAAATGAGTCCGCGGCCAAATCGGGCCATAAAATTCACCCATCTGGGGCTCGCATGCTCTGCCGCCATGACCAGGTCGCCCTCATTCTCGCGTTCCGGATGGTCCATGATGATGACGGGCTTGCCGGCCCTGATTGCCATAATCGCATCCTGCATGGAATGACTCATGCCCTCTCCTCCGCGCGCATCAGGCGCTCGATGTACTTGCCAAAAATGTCGACTTCTATGTTGGGTCGGTATCCGACGGGTTGATCGGCCAGTGTGACGTGTTCTTGCGTGTAGGCGATGAGCATCAAGGTGAAGGCATCCTCAAGCACATCAATCACGGTCAGCGAGGTCCCATCAATCGCCACGTAGCCTTTAGGAACCAGATATTTGAGATATTCGGAATCCAGTTCGATGGTCAAGACAAGGCTGTCTCCATCCTTCACTCGATGACGAATGCGTCCCGTGGTATCGACATGACCCTGAACCACGTGACCGCCGAAACGCCCATTGGCCGGCATACTCCGCTCCAGGTTTACCTGGTCACCGGGGTTCAATACCCCAAGACTGGTCCGCCTAAGCGTTTCGGGTGCAAGACCCACCTTGAACGTTTGGGCGTCAAACTCCGTGACCGTCAGGCACGTGCCGTTGACGGCGATGGAGTCACCCAGCCGAACGTCTTCAATGACCTTCGTGCCTTCGATGGTCATGGTGGTGCCATCATGCGCCTCCGCCAAGGTCACCACGCGTCCAATTTCCTCTATGATTCCTGTAAACATGATCCGTCAAAGATGTGAGTTACGTTTGGTCAGTCCGCTCACCACGATGTCCGATCCGCATCGCTCGACCGATACGTTGTCCAGCCAGAGTCGCTGATCCAGCTGCAATCGACCGCTTCCTCCAACGGCCCCTCTTGCCCCACTTCCTCCGATGATCGAGGGCGAGAGATACGTGACGACCTCGTCGATCAGATCGTGCTCCAGGAAAGACCCGGTGATCGCAGGTCCTCCTTCGATCAATAAAGACTGGATTCCCAGCTTCATCACGGCCTCCAGCAGAGCACGAGGGTGGACCTGACCTTCTGGAGTGGCTTCGACAACGACAACGCGCACGTCTCGCTTTTCGAAGGCGGCTCTCCTGGACGCTGATATGGCCTCAGTCGTTACCAGAACGGGAGAAGGAGCACCAGATGGATCGAAGACGTGGGCGTCAGGATGACATCGACCCGCACTGTCCATGACGACTCGCGTGGGCTGGCTCCAGGGACCGCCCGGAAGCCGTACAGAAAGCGTCGGGTCATCCGCGATTACCGTACCCGCACCCACGATCACGGCATCCACTTCATGGCGCAGGCGATGCCCGTGCTGCCTCGCTGACGGCGAGGTGATCCACCGACTTTCCCCGGAAGCGGTAGCCACTTTCCCATCCAACGACGAAGCGGTCTTGGAAACAACCCAGGGACGTCCCTCGCGACAGACGTGAAGAAACTCGCGGACCATGTGGTCCGCGTCTTCGCGAAGGACCCCTTCGATCACGGAAATCCCGCTCTTACGAAGACGTTCGGCTCCCTTTCCAGCTACGTGAGGGTTGGGGTCTTCACTGGCGATCACCACTTCCGAGATACCCGACGCGATGATAGCCTCCGTGCAGGGAGGCGTACGTCCATGGTGGTTGCAGGGCTCCAGGGTGCAATACAGCGTGGCGTCAAGAGCGTCTGTTCCAGCTTTTTCAAGGGCATCTGCCTCTGCATGGGGTGCACCCGCCTTGCGATGCACGCCTTCGGCCACAATGCGGCCATCCTTGACCACGATCGCGCCGACACACGGGTTCGGGCTGACGAATCCACGTATGGGAAACGCCAGGTCCAGTGCCCGCTGCATGTGCTCCTTGTGAGTCACGACAATACAGGGGCACGAGAGACACCGGGAGATGTCCACAGGCTGCGACGACAGGAGCGCAACGCATGAACGCTGCACCGTGCCGTACACAGGCATCATCTTCTCCCATCCGGACTATACCGTCGGCTCTGGCCTCTCACCAGATCAACTCCGTTGGCGAATGCCGCCGGAGGTCACGGGCTCGCACCCAAAGGGCGCATACCGTCGGTCAGGAATTGGTCGCGTGCGACCTCACCGTGCCCCGAAGATGAACATTTGACTTGAGCGCCTTTGTATCCCAATGACGCCCGAAGGTTACCGCTACTTATCGAAGAATCGAAAAAGCCTGTACATCACAGTCCGACCCGTGCCAAAATGGCGTCCACCCGCTTGAGGTGATAGGCATCGTCGAAGCAGGATTCGATCTCTTCCGCGCTCATGTGCTCGCGGATGCCGTCATTGGCCAGACAGATGTCCTTGAATTGCTCTTCGGTCTCCCAGGCCTGCATCGCGCAAGGCTGCACACGATCGTAGGCGTCCTCTCGCATCAGGCCTTTCTCGATCAGCGCGTTGAGCACGCGCTGGCTGTTATAGAGGCCAAACGTGCGCTGCATGTTGCGGCGCATGTTGTTGTCGAAGACGACCAGGTTGTCCATGAGCCCGGCAAACCGGCTCAGGGCATAATGCAGGATTGTTGTAGCGTCGGGGAGGATGACCCGCTCGGCCGATGAGTGCGAAATATCGCGCTCGTGCCAGAGCGGCATGTTTTCGTAGGCCGTTACCATGTAGCCGCGCAGCATACGGGCGCAGCCAGTGATGTTCTCACTCGTAACCGGATTGCGCTTATGCGGCATGGACGAGGACCCTTTCTGTCCCTTGCGGAATGCTTCCTCGACTTCGCGAACCTCTGATTTCTGAAGCCCGCGTACTTCGACCGCCATTTTTTCTAACGTGCCGCCGATCACGGCCAGGGTGGCCATATAGAAGGCATGCCGATCGCGCTGCAGCACCTGCGTTGAGACGGGAGCAGGCTCCAGACCCAAGAATTCGCAGGTGTACTGTTCGACTTCCATCGGCAGGTGAGCGAATGTGCCTACAGACCCTGAAACCTTACCCACTCGCATGGCTTCAGCGGCGTCAACAAAACGCTTCCGGTTGCGGCGCATCTCGTCGTAATAAAGAGCTAACTTCACACCAAACGTCGTAGGCTCCGCGTGAACTCCGTGGGTGCGACCCATCATCAGTGTATGGCGATGCTCGTCTGCGCGTCGACCCAGAATGGCAATCATCCGATCGATTTGCTCCAGGATGAGGGCGTTGGCCTTCTTCAGGCGCACGGACCAAGCGGTATCGACCACGTCCGAACTCGTCAGGCCGTAGTGCACCCACTTGCGCTCATCGCCCAGACTTTCGCTGACGGAGCGCGTGAAGGCGACCACATCATGCCGGGTGATCTCCTCGATTTCGTGGATCCGATCGATGTTGAAGGTCGCTTTCTCGCGAATCTTCTCGACATCCTCGGCCGGGATGACCCCGAGCTTGGACCAGGCTGCGGCAGCAGCAATTTCCACTTCCAACCAGGCATCGAACTGGGCTTCTTCGCTCCAGAGTTCGGCCATTTCGGGGCGGGTATAACGATCAATCATCGGGATGCGGCGTCGAGGTTCGGATCAGGCTGGCTTGTCCAGAAACCAAAAGATACCCTGTTTTGCTCCGCCCGACGGTGAATCGGGGTGGAAGAGTGAATGCGACGTGCTAATTGAACCGCATCCTGTCGCCCCAGTGATCCCCTTGGTACTTTGAGCGGAGCTTTCCGCGCGCTGCGGAGATTCTAACCCGACCCTTCGATGAGCACAGACACCATCATTGCGGAAACCCGGCACTGGGTCGACACTTTCGTGATCGGGCTGAATCTCTGCCCGTTTGCTCGGCGCGAGGTGGACCGGGATCGCCTCCGCATCCTGGTCACCGAAGCTGATTCAGCACTGGCGCTTGCCTCTGTGCTTGAGCAGGAGTTGGATGCGATCCGGGATGATGCGGCCATCGGCACCACGCTGATCGTTCATCCAAAGGCCTTGGCAGATTTTGGAGCGTATCTCGACTTCCTTGCGGTGGCCGATCAGGTGCTTGTCGAAAAGGAACTGGAAGGCGACATCCAGATCGCCAGTTTTCATCCAGACTATCAGTTTGCGGGCACACGGCCTGACGACCTGTCCAATTTCACCAACCGCTCTCCCTATCCGATGCTGCACCTGATTCGGGAGGCAGACGTGGAGCAAGCTGCCTTGCGGCACCCCGATGTCCAGGGCATTCCGGCACGCAACATCGCGCTGATGAATGAGCTGGGATTGGAGAAGCTCAATACCCTGCGGAAAGGATAATCTCAGATTGCGATCCTTACGACCCTCACTCATACCCTCCATGCCCACCGAATCATCACTGTATTGAAGACCGATGTCGCGCCTACATCAAATGACGCTTGTCCCGCAAATACTTATACAGCAGGCCACGAGCGCGGAAGATGTGCGCTTTGACAGTACCCAGTGGCAGGTCCAGTTCGGCAGCGATTTCGTCATACGACTTTTCCTGCTGGTGTCGCATCACGATCACGCGATGATACTTTTCGGGAAGCTGCTCAATGGCTTCCTGGATGAGCGCCTTGCGCTGATCCTCTACAATGTGTCGATCTGGCCGATACGACGTATCCGGAATTTCGTACTCCACTTCGCCGTCCTTCGTCTGGATCGGGCGATCGATCGACATGGTCTGCAGCTTCTTCTTTCGTAAGAAGTCGATCGTATGATTCGTGGCGATTTTGTATAGCCACGTCGAGAACGCATAGTCCGTTGAATAGGACTTCAGCGCAGAAAATGCCTTGATGAAGCACTCCTGAACCAGGTCGTCAACTTCTCCCTGTTTACGCACCATCCGCTGAACGTGACGCGACAGGGCTCCCTGGTACTTGGCCATCAACTCCTGATAGGCCCCCTGGTCGCCCTCGAGCGCACGGGCGACCAGCAGTCGATCCTGTTCGCTCGACTGCGAAGGCGTGTTGTCTTTGGCGCCTTTCGCCATCCGGTGATGTGCAGCTGGTAGTGGGGTAGAATCAGAGATTCTGCAAGATAGCTACTGCAGACAAGTACCGTTGTCAAAGATTCGGGCACTTGGTCGCTCCCTAAGAAGAGACGAGACACAAGGCATCGAGTTGCACTCGACCTTCAACCTAGCCGGTACGGTCCCAAAATCAACGATTCGATGCACCCAGAACCATGTCCCTGCGTATACTTTGTTCAACGACCCCTCCCCCGCGATGAAGCTCTACAACGAAAAGGAAATTGGTGCCATCCTGAAAAGGGCGGCTGAACTGTCCCAGGATGAATCCGGCACCAATGCGGCTGGTCTGTCCATTGAGGAGCTCCAGCAGGTTGGCTCAGAGGCTGGACTCGATCCGGACATGGCGACGCCACACGCTGCCGGTATTACTCTTTTGGGCCCCATCAACAATGGGGGATCAGTCACCGGACCTGACGGTGGCACCTACACCATTGGTGTTCGGTAGGCGTCCGATTCTTTCGTAGCTCTACTACGAAAAAGGGGGAGCGGCCATTTGGCCGCGCCCCCTTTTCTTTTCAGTCCTGGTCGGAAGGTTGGATCGGTAACCCTTCCACGAATTCGTGCGCATCCAACAATGAAACCACGAGGGAGTACCCTTTGGTTGTCGGGATCAGCACGGCGTCTCCCTGGGTTCGCGCAGCCAGCACCCGATGACCGCCTTTTGTACGAAACCAGCCCACCTGATACCCCGGCAATCCAATGCCGTTGGTGCGCCATCGAAGCGACCACTCCTCGTCGCCCGACTCAAGCACGCGTGCCTGTTCGATGAGCACATCACTGAGCGCCACCTTCCGGCCGTACCAGGGCACGCTCAAGGTCAGCTTGTCGTCGTCCATTATAATGGAGGAGCGATTCTGCTGAAGCAGGAACCAGGCAAAAAGGACCGCAACCGCGAAGGTGACAGACATACCAAAGATGGTACCGACAAGATTATCGGCCCGATGATCGAATATCCATCCCGTCATGATCAGCAGTCCGAGAACGATAATGATCAGGATCGCCAGTCCCAGACTTCCGGCTCTGGGTATGTAATACGTTTTCAACATGGGTAGATAATACGAAGGCGCGCGATGTCACCACCGCGCCTTCTACGCTTCGCAAGGATGCTAATAAGTCCGTGTGGCCTACTTGACAAACAAGATGTCCCGGTAGGTCGGTATTGGCCACTGATCAGCTGGCGTAATGCGCTCGAGGCGATCACAGGCATGACGGACCTTGTTCATCGCAGGGATGACATCCTTGAGGATGTGATGCGCTTTCTCGTGCACACTGTCGCCGCCGAGATCCTTGTTGGCATCGATGAGCTCAGACAAGGCATCTTGCAGCTCATCTACATAAGCCGCGACGTGCTTTGCTGCCTCTGTGACCCCTTTGACCGATATACCGACATCCTTGCCCTGCTCGATGGTGTCAACGAGCGTCTTGAGGTAACGGGTTGCGGCCGGCATGACCATCGTGCGGGCCATCGACTCCGTCGTCTCTGCTTCGATGTTGATCTTGATGAAGTACTGTTCCGTCCAGATCTCTTCGCGGCTGCGCAGTTCAGGTTCGGACAACACTCCGTAAGCTTCAAACAGTTTGATGTTCTTTTCAGAGATGAGCGTGCCGAGCGCATCGACCGTGGTTTTCAGGTTCAACAGACCGCGACGCTCAGCTTCCTGATGCCACTCGTCCGAGTAGTTGTCTCCACCAAAGATGATTGGCGATGCAGCAGAAGCGGTCTCGCGGACCACTTCAGCCACGGCGGCTTCCAGCGAAGCTCCGCCTTCCATCTTTGCTTCCAACGAGGAAGACATGCCGTCGAGCGCCTCGGCCACGATCGTGTTTAGAACGACGTTGCAGAAGGACACTGACTGGCTCGAACCCACGGCGCGGAATTCGAATTTGTTGCCCGTGAATGCAAACGGTGACGTGCGGTTACGATCGCCAGCGTGACGCGGCAGATCCGGAAGGACCGGTGTGCCAAGACCCATCAGGCCGCTCTGGATACTTTCCGTCGCCGCTCCTTTCTGGATCTGGTTGAAAACATCCTCAAGCTGCTCACCCAGGAAGACCGAAATGATGGCCGGAGGTGCTTCGTTGGCACCCAGACGGTGATCGTTGGCTGCAGACGCCACCGACACACGAAGCAGATCCTGGTGCTTGTACACCGCACTGATCACGGCGGTGCAAAAGAAAAGGAATTGCACGTTGTCGTGCGGGTTGTCGCCCGGCTCCAGCAGGTTCATGCCGGTATCCGTGCCAATGGACCAGTTGTTGTGTTTGCCCGATCCATTTACACCCTTGAATGGCTTTTCGTGGAGCAGGCAAACCAGGCCATACTTGCGGGCAAATCGCTGCAGCGTGATCATCAGAAGCTGCTGGTGGTCACACGCGACATTTGTGTTCTCAAAGATTGGCGCGATCTCGTACTGGCTCGGAGCCACTTCATTGTGACGCGTCTTGACGGGAATGCCGAGACGATAGAGTTCCTTTTCGGTCTCCAGCATGCAGCTCAGTACACGCTCTGGAATGGATCCGAAATAGTGGTCGTCCAGCTCCTGCCCCTTCGGTGGCTTGGCCCCGATGAGGGTACGACCGCTGGTCATGAGATCGGGACGGCGGTAGTAGTATTCCTCGTCAACCAAGAAGTACTCCTGCTCCACGCCCACGGTAGACGTCACTTTATGGACATCATCATGCCCGAAGAGAGACAGCACGCGGCGAGCCTGCTTGTCGATGGCCAGCATGGAGCGGAGGACCGGCGTCTTCATATCCAGCGCTTCGCCGGACCAGGAGGCGAAAGCCGTTGGAATCGCCAGGTATGACCCGTTCTTGTTCTCAATGATGAAAGCCGGAGAGGTCGGGTCCCAAGCCGTATAGCCACGGGCTTCAAACGTGGCGCGCAGACCACCCGAGGGGAAAGAAGATGCATCCGGCTCGCCCTGGATCAGTTCCTTGCCGGAGAACTTGGCGACGACTCCACCCCCCTTGTTCGGCGTGATGAAGGAGTCGTGCTTTTCTGCCGTGCTTCCTGTCAGCGGCTGAAACCAGTGCGTGAAGTGGGAAGCACCGCGTTCGATGGCCCACTCTTTCATGGCTGTTGCAACTTCATCAGCAATGGCAGCATCAATGCGCTCCCCTTTGTCGATGGTAGCGAGCAAACTGGCGAACGTTTCGGGAGCCAAGCGGCTCTTCATTTCTTCCAGTCCGAAGGTATTCTCTCCGAAGATGGACTCGATGTCCATCGGATTTGGCTTGGATCCGTTGGGCGTGAATTTGGTAGCGGCGAGGACGTTGAAGTCCGATGCGTGGCGACTCATGGCGTGTTTTTGAGCGTGCGGTTGGCGTGAGAAGGATCAGGCGACGGGTTCGAAAAGGTCGGCGAGCGTCATCGGCTCGACCGGAACAGCGCGGGTATCCTTGAAACTCGACAGAACGATGGATGTCGAGGTGCCATGGACACCCGGCCACGACTGGATGGTGGACAGAATCTGCTCGAGTCCGGAGGTATTGCGGATCAGCACGCGCAAGATGTGCGATCCATCGCCGGTGATAGAGTGCACTTCCTGGACTTCTTCGAGGGCGCAGGCCCTCTCAACAAATCCGTTGTAGTGTCTCGATCCGTCCACCATCACGCGAATGAAGGCCAGAATGTCAAAACCAACGCGTCTCGGATTGACGACAGCGTGGAATCCGTTGATTACACCCCGTTCTTCCAGTTTGCGCATCCGCTCACTTACAGAGGGAACGGAGAGGGATACATCCTCTGCTATTTCATTGCGCTTGATGCGCCCGCGCTCCTGAAGCAGCTCGAGAATTCTTGCGTCGATTTCGTCTATTCGGCCCATAGGAGATGACTTTATTTATTTAGGTCAAAATATATGACTGCCTTTGTTTAGTGTCCACATGATGCGCATACTATTTATCATTTTCACAAATTTGGCTTCTTTTCTTTCAGCCACCGGATCGTAACGAAGTAGCCCCAGAACCGACATATCGTTGTGCCACAACGCGCTGCAATCATCCGGTTCAAGCCGTACTTGCGAGTCGCATCGTCGTAAAAGATTTTCCCTCCACCTGTCGGGTACCCGGAATTGTTTGTGTCCTCTTCGGACGATCCTTTCCTGACGGTCCCCTCCCCACACTTCGCTTCATCTCCCGCATATGGATTCCATTACACAGATCGCCCTCGGAGCCGCTTTTGGCGAGGCAACGGTCGGCCATAAAGTGGGTCGCAAGGGGGCTTTGTGGGGAGCCGCCCTTGGGACGCTACCTGATCTGGACATTATTGCGAATCTGTTTCTGGATCCGGTCGGCTCTCTCGCTGCCCACCGCGCAGCGTCGCACTCGTTCATTGTGGTCCTGGTGGCTGCACCGATCATCGGTGCCCTGTTGAAGAAGCTGCACGCCAAGGACAAGGTTCCGTTCATGGAATGGACCGCTATGGTCTTTCTGGTGCTGGCGACCCACATCTTCGTCGACCTGCTCACCGTGTACGGCACCCAGATTTTCTGGCCGATTACGGACCACCCGTTTGCGATCAATTCCATATTCATCATCGACCCCCTGTACACCTTGCCCTTGGTGATCGGAGTGGTCTTGGCGCTGTTCCAGAAAGTGGGCTCGCGGAAACGTTTCCGCATCAATGCCGCGGGACTCATCCTTTCGACGCTGTATCTGAGCTGGGGAATGAGTGTGAAGCTGATTGTCCACTCCTCTTTCATGCAGGGCCTGGCGTCCAAAGGTCTGCAGACAGAGCGTGTCATGACGTCCCCGACCCTTATGAATACCGTCTTGTGGCAGGGTCTCGCTCTGAATGACGACTCGCTGCATGCAGGGCTTTACTCGGTGCTGGATGAAGGTCTTCCCCGTACCTACCTGACCATTCCTCGCAACTCCCATCTGCTCGTGGGCCATGAAGGTGACCGCGCCGTGTCCCGGTTACTGTGGTTCTCCCAAGGGTGGTATGCCGTGGAGGAAGACTCCCTCGGCCTGCGATTTATCGACTATCGCTTCGGGCGAAATGACTCCTGGCTGAAACAGGAAGGAGATCCCATTTTTCATTGGCGCCTGATTCCTGACTCAACCGGCACGTTTACTACCATCGAACAGCTGCCGACGCTCTTCTCCACCCGCGGGGCCATCTTAGGAGACGTTCTCGATCGCGCCAAGGGTAACTGAGCAAAACGATTCTGCATCATTCGTTGTAGCCGTTCGAGTTGGTTTTTCAGAATGGAAGAACCCGGGGCGTTCACCATGAAGGCCCAAGGCAGTTATGGGTTACCGTCACCCGGTAGTGCCCTTTTATTTGAAGCCCAAGGCCGAACATAATTTTGCGCCCTCTTCGCGGGCATCATCCGGCTCAAACCCCGTATCTTTGGCCTCGCTCCACGCGAGCCGGGCCCGTAGCTCAGTGGTTAGAGCTGCCGACTCATAATCGGTAGGTCGCAGGTTCAAATCCTGCCGGGCCCACACAGCCTCTTGTAAGTCATTGCACTGCAAGAGGCTTTGTTGTAGAGGTACAACATGGGTAAAACAATTGCAGTGTCTACAGGATATTTCACCTGCTTCCAGAATCCAATGACCTACGCATACTTCATTGCTTGGCTCAGAGCTGTACTGAGAATTGAACGAACGGCCGGGGTGCAATTAACGAATCGAGCTCGACCAAGAGTTACTCCTTCATCCAGCCCGTAGATGTGGGAAATCAGAGCATTTGCGAACGAGCTACTGATTCCGTGAACCCCTTTGAAATCAAATTCTACACGGTCCAATTTCAGGGTCACGCTGGGAAGACTCCCTGACAGCATCTGACCTACTGGGCTTGGCGAGGCGCAGTAGCTGCCGAAAGTGCTTTCGATCTGCATGCTGTATGTCATGACTTCACCCAAAAAATTTGTTTACAGCTCCGCTGCTGTCATCAAGACCGGAATTTTGCTTCGCGACTTCGAGCACAGCCGCAAAGTCGTGCATCCGGTCTCTATTGAACCTGTATGCAACTAACGTACCAAAAAACATACCGTCAAGTTGCGTACCCACTCTGTTGTGCACCATCCCATCACCGGATAAAATGCAAAATTCTCCACCGCAAGCTTCAGCAATTTCAGCCAACAGTGTCAAGCCTACTCCCTGATTGACAGATTCGCCCCAACCGAGAGTTCCCTTCTTGGAAGACATGAGCGGCAGCAATGCTTGCTGAAGAGATTTTAAGTGCGACACTTCATGCTCTTGCTCATATCTGACCATGTGAAAGCTCTCTCGTATTCCCATCCCAATATCAGCAACCGCAACCGTGACTGAATCGAATCTGGGAAAGTATTGAGCCATTATGCACCCCATGCCAGATGCATGTTGGGAAACGTTATTGACGAGTTCTGAAATTCCAAACTTCAAGCAGTTGAGATATCCCGGGTAGTCGCCTTCCAAACCTTCAATAGGATCTGGGCTAATGCATTCTGCAGCACGCGACGCAAGTTGATTGACATTGGCCTGTGATGCCCTTCCAACATTTTCGATTGGAATGAATCGTCGCCTACTTGGCCTTCGAACAAATGACTCAACAGTTTCCACTCCAATCGTGCTGAAGAAATCAATCCGCTGCAGGTATCGATAAATATCTGCTTGCTCGTCCACGCCAACGATCGTCCATGTCACCCCGATCTTCTCGAAGAAACGAATCCAACAAATCCACAGGACTACACCAACTGGGGTTATAAATCTGAGCCCCGATATGTCGAACTCCACCTCGGTCGTTTGATTGTCCAAAGTCGTGAGTGGCACGATGGTCTCCAACTGCCTTTGGCTCAGCAAATACGGAAGTTTTATTGTTGTAGTCACGGGTACTATGGAGCTGCCTCGTCAGCTTGACCACCCCTCAGCAATTCTGTAAGGGTAGCAATTGATAGAGCCACAGCTTCTTGAATCGTAACTCCGAGCAGTGCTGCGGTCTCATGAAGCTCGTCACGCTTCATGGCATCAATGCGAACGTTTAAGAATACCGTAGGTGATGATTCCGCTGGTGACAGCTCTTTCTCCGACTCGGTCATTCGATTGATCAGTCCGGATCGATGCAGGGCAGAATCCATATCTGCTTTCCACTCGCCCATGGACCATTCATCATTCAACGCCGCACGGACTGCGTGAACACCGTTCATTATCGAAACCAGCTCAGAGTCGACTTCAACTTCTTGGTTGCCCACTCCCCATCTCAACCAATCTTCGTCAGTTCCCAAAGCATCTGCCACGATCGGAATCCGGTTCAGAGGCAATCTGAAATGGTTGTTTTCATAGCGAGAATAGGTTCGAAGTGACCACCTGAGTTTGTCTGCCACTTCTCTCTGACTCAATCCCGCCTTTTTTCGGGCCACTCGCATTCGGTCGCCTATCTGAGGATCGGATCCAAATACCGTCATATGTCACCAGTGCACTTATGGCGCATATTCACACGCTCTTCATCTAAAGAGATGTGTCATGCGCGCACATTTGTCGTATTGTTATGTCGTGTTGCTCACATGTGGCACGCCGGTAAATACGACAAGTTTCATCACAACACAACAGGATGGTTGGAGAACTCAGGTGGGTCACCACCGACGAAATGACAAAGCTGGTCAGAACCGAGATCAGCACCGCGGTCCAAGAACTGGTACCGCTCATGGTAGATCAACTCCGAAACAAGGAGTTCGTCACCAACAAGGAGGCCGCAGGAATCACGGGAAGGAGCGTTCGGCAACTTGACCACCTCAGGAAAACCGGCCAGATCGACTTCTACATGAACGGCAATCGGGTGCTGTTCAAATACACCGACCTGATCGACTGGATCAAAGCGGGGCACGTGGTAGCAACTAAGCCGAGAAATGCTGCATGACGGTTGCCACCACTCGCCCCGATTCTATATCAACAACTACTTCGACGTTAATACCGTCGTCGACCGGATTTGACAAGATCGATTTGAGGCTCACCGACTGGACTGTCCGGCATGATCATATGCTGTCCATCCATCACAGGAGCAGCCACAAGATTCCGACCCTGCTGTTTCGCACGTCGACAGGCCCAGTGTTTGGATATGGAGCTCACTACAAGTCGAACTGGTGGTACTTGAACATTATCGTGCCACGGCCCGGCATCAGACACTGTCTGTTAGGCTTTAATGCTTCAAGGTTTGAGAACCTGATAAACTACCCCGCGGCTGATCCGGCTCTTGTCCGAAGGGCCGTCGCAGAGTTGGGGCGGCAACTTCCTCAGATTGGGATCGAATCCGACCTGTCCAGCGCTGTTGTGAGAAGACTGGAAGTCTGTTCGGATATCCCCGTCGACAACTGTTTGGAAGCATACTGGGAGGTTCTCGAAGATTGTCCTCCACCGTCTCGAATGAGGAAGAGACGCCGAAACAACGGTATTTCGTGGTTCAACGGTCGCTCCGCGATCAAGGCCTATGGGAAATACTATGAACTCAGACACCGGTACGGAGCTGCTGCCGACAACCTGATCATGCCGGACTCGAACACGGTTCGGTTTGAATCCGCCGTTCTCACCCCGGCTGCAGTTCGAAACAAGCTTGAGGTCGACAATCTCAATAGGATCGATGAGCTACACGGCGCGGCACTGACGTGGCACCTGAAGACGTGGGAGGGAATACTTGAAGGATAAGTCTGAACTCGAAGCAATACGTTCTGAGATTGCTCGATACCACGAGGATGGAGGAAAATGGGTAGCGCGTCTCTATCAAGATCATGGGGCGGAAGCACTGAGCAAAATCGTGGGACGAGATGATCTGCTGGAGTGCTTCGAGGCTGTAGGAGGAGTTCGCGCACGGCGCGCCGCTCGCAGCCACTTGAACGCATCTCATAGTAGACGGGTGAACCTGTCAGTCACTCACCATGGCAATCAGCTACACAAGAGAATCCTTACCGAGATCAAGGGCAAACTTCGTCGCTCAGCATCTCATGCCATGATCGGATTTCGAGCTCCTGATCGAGCTCCGACCATGAACAGGAATCGACCACATTCCGAAGACAATCCCGCTGAGAAAGACTGATTCCTATCTGTTCCGACTTACGACCCTTTCGCTCATGTACAAACTCCACGAGAGAACAACAAGAAAAACGTGGTTCCCTGAGCTACGGATTCAGCCAAAAAGCCGATTCAAAGCAAACTACACGTGATTTTCGGGTAGTGCTCCATACCTGTACACAAAGTGCCAATTCTCATAGGAGAGAAATCCTCGAAAATCAGCCGATTCCGCCTTTTTTCAACCAGCCGAAATAACACATGAATCACCACCCCAACGAAGCCAAATACCGATTGGGTTGCGATGACCTGAATTGGTCAATCCAGTAGCGAGAAAGAACAGGGTCAGGAAAATCTCGTTGGCGACACATCAAATGGTACGGCGACAATCTGCCATTGGCTTTGAGCAACCTTC
>CALIKL010000032.1 GCA_938018055.1 uncultured bacterium | reverse complement strand
GCTGGTACCGGTGTGGCGTTTCCTCTCTCGAGAAGAGGAATTTGCGAACGACTTTACCGGAGAAGTGTCGCGCAATCATGACGAAGGCGGACCTGCGTGGTTGAGCGAGGTCACCGAGGATAAGGAGTCGAACACGACTGCCTAATTGCGTCCATCGGTCCTCTAGGATTTTTCGGGCTGCTGAACGGTTGAATCCCGTGCTTGCTCGAATACAATCAAGGGCAAGAGCTGCTGAAGCGTTTTTTCACCGATGCCTCGGATTGCCAACAGGTCCTCTGCTCCAGTAAGCCGCCCATGGCGATCCCTGAATTCAAGAATGCGACGAGCCATGGCCGGCCCAATCCGGGGTAAGGCTTGCAGGGTCAGTGCGTTGGCTTCGTTGATGGCAATTGGAAAGGATGCGGTTGGCTTTTCAAGGGTGTCTACCAGGACCCATTCCTCCAGACCTTCGAATCGGGTGGGAATATGATCGAATACGGCTCCATACCCGACATGGATGGTGTCCGGTGGACGAACATCATCTGTCTGAAGTGAGGAGTCCATACGGGCAGACAGCGCTATAAAGAGGCTGTCCAGGGTCACGTAGCTGCTGTCATCCAATGGCGGGTTGGCGGCGCGTACTATCCGCATGACGCCTGCTGTCAGAACAGAGACAAAGATGATGATCAGCGCGATTGCCTCTCTCTCGGAACAGGTCAGTCGCTCTCTGATGGGGTAGAGCAGTCGGTATTTCAAGCGCTCGATAGGAGTCGGCATGCTACTGCTGTTGGAAATGGCTGGCTGAATGCCAGGTCGCGAATGGATTGATATGTCAGGCCAGGATCGGATTGACACATGAGTCTTTTGGAGGTAACCTCTTCCACTGCCTCACTATTCAACCACCTGCTTCATGCCGTCTACCGGTATCGTTCATACCGAGGCAATCGTACTCCGGACGATTGACTACAGCGAGACGAGTCGCATCGTGACGCTGTTCACGAATGAATTGGGAAAAACAGGAGTCATGGCTAAAGGAGCTCGCGCAGCGCGAAGCCGATTTGGCTCCACGTTGCAGCCCATGAACCGGATATCGGCAGTCATTCATGTGCGACCGGGAAGGGAACTGCAGATTCTGTCCGAAACTTCGCACGTGGATCATCACCCCACCCTGAAGGCAGATCTGGCACGGGTCGAATCTGGAATCCGTTTGATTGAATTGGTCAATGCGCTGCTTCCGGATGGTGAGCCCAATCCTCCCGTCTTCGCGTTACTGACGGCCTGTCTGACAGCGTTGGACCAAACGCCTGATCGAGCTGGCAATATCTGGCCCTTCTTCCAGATGCGGATCGCAACATTGCTCGGATTTGGGCCTTCTTTTGAGCGGGAGGCCGTGGGAGGTCTGGATGCTCCTTTTGGATTCCTGGATCTGCACTCGGGTCGTATCAGTGAGCATGTTCAGGAGGGAGGGACTCCCATTCGAGCAAAGCGCACGACGCTGCGTTCGTTTGCCATCCTGAGTCGTGCAGAGATGTCGGATGTACTGCGACTGGAGCTTTCAGCGGCGGAAACTTCAGAAGTCTCTCAGTTGGTGCGTTCCTACGTCCAGCATCACGTGGAAGAGTCCTATCCGACACGCAGTGCCCGCGTTTTTGCTCAATTCCGGGATACGGACGCGCTCTAGGTGCGATGTGAAAAGTCATCAGGGAGATTTGCACCATCGAAGTTATATATGTATTATATGTGCATAACCGGCTTCTATTCCCATTCAGCGGAATTCCTTTACTCCGTCTCAGCCCATGGCACGTCGAGGATTGACCCATAAGCAGGAGTCCTTTCTGGATTTCTTGAAATCATACGTGGACCAGGAAGGTGACTGGCCTACATACAGAGAGATTTCGGACCAGTTTGGTTTCCGTTCTCCGAACAGCGTGACCCAGAATCTGCAAGCTTTGGAGAAGAAAGGGTTTCTCGTGCGTGAGGATGACGGGTTCTATTTCCCAGCGGAGCGTGATGGCGAACTGGAAGCGGCTGGTATTCCGATTAAGGGAATCATTACAGCCGGCAAGCTCCAGGAGGCAGTTGAGGAAAATCTTGGCACGATTACACTTGAAACGCTCTTTCCTGGTCTGGACCGGATGTTTGCTATCCGGGTCTCCGGTAATTCCATGATAGGCGCCAATATCAATGATGGTGATTACGTGCTGCTCATGGATGACGATATTCCGAATGGCGGCATTGGCGCCATTCTATATGACGGCGAAACGTCTCTGAAGAAAGTGTTCTACGATCAAAACGGTTTACGTCTCGAGCCGGCCAACGAAGAGTACGAGGATATCCTGATTCGCCCTGACGTTTTTGAAGAAGTTCGGGTTCTCGGTCGGTACGTAGGCCATGTGAATCAAACGGGTATACATCGTCACTCCCGTCGAGCCGTGGCCTGAGACCAGTCGGCCGGTGAGAGCAGGAATTGAGTAAACAGGGTCGTACGGAACCCTTTTCAGCGCGTACCTTAGAACGCTCTCTCATTTCCCACTGCTCATCTTTTGTCTGATGCTTCTCCGCTGGAGTGTGCTGCTGACTGCCTTCGTGCTGGCCGGACCGGTCAAAGCACAGGAGTACCCGTTTTCCTGGGACCACGCGACGGTTTACCAGATTGTTACCGATCGTTTCTCCAATGGTGACTCGTCCAACGACTTTGCCTATGGACGAGGCTTGGATGGTGAAGGAAATGAATATGCCGAAGATGCGGCAGGACATTTCTCTGGTGGCGATTACCAAGGCATTCTTGGATGGATCGAGGATGGGTATTTCACAGATCTCGGTGTAAACACGTTGTGGTTGTCTGCACCGTATGAGCAGGTACACGGATGGGTTGGAGGCGGCGATGGCGATTTCCAATTGTATGGGTATGACGCATCGTGGCCGTTTGACTACACGGAATTCGAGAGCGCCTTCGGCGAGGCCGAAGACTTTGCTCTTTTGACGCAGACGGCCAGAGAGCGAGGAATGCGAGTCATCGTGGATGTGGACCTCAATCATGTCGGACCTGCAACGATGCATGACATGGCCGCTTTCGGATTTGGCGGATTGACTGGAGAAGGGTGGCGGACCTGGCAGCCTTCCAGTCGGGTCGGATGGCAGTCCTACCTCGCAGATCTCGTGACGGTTGAGGATGCAGCCGAAGGGTGGCAACATTGGTGGGGACGTGACTGGGTACGAGCTGATATCGTGGGCTACGAAGCCTGCGGAGACGATCCTGCGACGCAATGTGCAGGAGGTCTGCCAGATATTCGCTCCGATATTGAAGTGGACAGTCTTCCGCCGTTCCTGAGTTTGAAGTGGGGAGAAGACAAGACGATCGCAGAGCAAGCGGAGCTTGATGCTTTTTTTGGGCGAACAGGGGCGCCACGGACAGCGGCCAACCACGTCGTCAAATGGCTGGCGGATTGGGTCGCCGAGCAGGACATTGATGGTTTTCACCTGCGTGAGGCCGATGGCTTGGACCCGGTTGTGACCGGCTTTCTCATTCAGGAAGTTTCCCGTGCCTATCGGATGCGCCTCGCCAATCCCGAAGCTTCTTTCCTTCTCCTCGCTTCGGAGGAGGCACCTATCGAGATTCCAATCGGATCTGGTGTGGAATGGCGTCTATTGAATGATCATGAGTCGAACGGTCCGTTGCCAGAGGCGACGGAAGCCACTGTTTTGGCAAACAATTCCAACGTTCGTGGCCTGCCCTTTCGAGCGCTTTCTGTCGGATTCTCCGGAGATGATCCTGATCAGGTTTCTTCGTTCCTTCTGCAGCCTGGACCGATTGTTCTGACCTACGGCGCCGAGTCGGGGCGAATGCCCGGGGAGGAAATTTCCGATGCTCGGCACATGGCTATGTCCCCCATGAATTGGACCAGTTTCAATGAGGAGCAACTCGCCCTGTGGACGGCCATTGGCAGTTTCAGAGGTGCGCATCCCGCTATTGCAAGGGGTGGATATGATCCTGTACAGGACGATCCAAAGACCTTCCACCGAGGCGTGCGCATCGGGATGGATGCCGATCAGGTCATGATTGCCACCGGTGCAGAGGGGCGTACCCGGTTGAATGTCTCCATTGTATGGCCAGACGACACGGTTCTGCGTGACGCCATGACTGGCAACGTTGGGTTCGTCTCGTTCGGTCAGGTGTCGATGACGCCGCATCCGTCCGGACTACTGTTGCTCGAAGTCTTGCCGGAATAGGCGCTCGACGGCGATCCTATCCGGATAGGAGCATAACCGGACCCAACGTGGGCAATGCACGGCGCAAACCAGGTTCAAGCCGTGTACCGCGTGAACATTCGAAATCAGGAATCTCCCTGAAGACAAACGGCCGGTCCGGGAAATCCCGGACCGGCCGTCGTCGTACTCGTCCTCATGGAACGGAATCAGGCAGAAACCGCTGAGGTGTTAAGGAAGTCCCGCAGAACGTAGTGGAGAATGCCACCGTTCCGGTAATACTCCACCTCAACCGGTGTGTCGAGTCGGCAGTCTGTGTCAAACTCGACGGTCGAGCCATCTGTGCGTGACGCGGTCACCCGGATGGAGCTCAGCGCCTTTACGTCGTTGTCCACGGCAATGGCAAAGGACTCCGTTCCATCCAGTCCGAGACTTGCGGGCGTGTCGCCTTCCTTGAACTGAAGAGGGAGGACTCCCATGCCAATCAGATTGGACCGGTGAATACGTTCGTAGCTCTCCGCGATAACGGCCTTGACGCCCAACAGAAGCGTGCCCTTGGCTGCCCAGTCACGGGACGAACCCATACCGTAGTCTTTTCCTGCCAGGACGACCAGCGGTGTACCCGCTTCCTGGTATTTCATGGACGCATCGTAGATGGGCATCGTTTCGTCGGTAGGGAAGTACCGCGTAACTCCACCTTCAATTCCGGGCACCAGATGATTCTTGATACGAATGTTGGCAAACGTACCGCGCATCATTACCTCGTGGTTGCCGCGACGTGATCCAAACGAGTTGAAATCCAGGTAGTCCACATTGTTGTCCAGCAGGTACTTGGCCGCCGGTCCGTCTGGAGCGATGGCACCTGCCGGAGAAATGTGGTCGGTGGTCGTGGAATCACCCACTTTGACCAGTACCCGTGCGCCTTCAATGGTCTGGATGGTCGGCGTTTCGGCGGTCAGGTCCATGAAGAACGGCGGCTCCTGGACGTACGTTGATTCTGCAGACCACTGGTAGACCGATCCTTCCGGGATCTGAATGGCATTCCAGAGCTCATTGGAATCTTCGATGCCATCGTATTCCTTCTTGAACGCTTCCGGCGTTACACAGCGGTTGACCAGTTCACGGATTTCTTCCGACGTAGGCCAGATATCCCGCAGCATGACCTCGTTGCCGTTCGAGTCCGTACCGATCGGCTCTTTGGACAGGTCGATATCCACCGTTCCGGCCAGGGCATAGGCTACAACCAGCGGCGGAGATGCCAGGTAGTTTGCCTGTACCAGCTGGTGGATGCGGCCTTCGAAGTTGCGGTTGCCCGAGAGCACACCGCTCACAATAAGATCCCCCTCCTTGATGGCGTTGGCCGTCGGTTCCGGCAGCGGGCCGGAGTTACCGATGCACGTCGTACAACCGTATCCGACCAGGTTGAAGCCGATGGTGTTCAGGTACGGCCACAGGCCAGCATTCTCCAAGTAGTCCGTGACCACCTTGGAGCCTGGTGCCAGAGACGTCTTGACGTACGGAGACACCTTGAGGCCGCGCTCGACCGCCTTTTTGGCGACGAGCCCGGCACCGATCATCACCGACGGGTTGGACGTGTTCGTACAGCTCGTGATGGCGGCGATCGTCACGTCCCCGTGGGTCATCTCGATCTCGTTGCCGCGATCATCTTTGTACATGCCCGTGCTCGCAAGGCGATCCTCGGTAAGGCCGAAGCCCTGAGGTCCCGCAGCACGCGTGAGTGAGGCATGGAATTCATCCTGCATGGCTGGCAGCTCGATGCGGTCCTGTGGACGCTTCGGACCTGAGAGCGCTGGCGTGATCGTGGACAGGTCCAGTTCGAGCACATCCTTGAATTCAGGATCCGCTACGTCATCCGAGAGAAAAAGACCCTGCGCCTTCGTGTAGCGCTCGACAGCCGTTACGAGGTCTTCGTCGCGACCGGTGCGGCGCAAGAAATCGAGCGTTTCCTGGTCAATGGGGAAGAAGCCCATCGTTGCGCCATATTCCGGTGACATGTTGGCAATCGTAGCGCGATCCGGAACGGTCATGTTTGAGACGCCCGGACCGAAGAATTCCACGAATTTGCCTACGACGCCGTACTTGCGCAGCATTTCGGTTACACGCAGAACCAGGTCCGTAGCCGTGGCTCCTTGTGGCATTTCGCCCGTGATGCGCACGCCGATTACTTCCGGCATGAGCATGTAGATGGGCTGGCCCAGCATGACGGCTTCTGCCTCGATACCCCCAACACCCCATCCGACTACGCCGAGGCCGTCGATCATGGTCGTGTGGCTGTCCGTTCCGACCAGCGAGTCCGGATACCAGACGTTCAGGCCGTCACCGGCTGGCTTGTTCCAGGCACCGCGCGCGATGTACTCCAGGTTGACTTGGTGGCAGATGCCCGATCCCGGAGGGACCACCGAGAAATTGTCGAATGCGCTCTTGCCCCAGCGCAGGAACTCGTAGCGCTCGGCATTGCGCTCGAACTCGCGTTTTTCGTTGATGATCAGGGCCTGGTCCTGACCGAATGCGTCGACCTGGACCGAGTGGTCAATCACCAGGTGAACCGGAACGCGCGGGTTGATGGTCTCCGGGTCGCCGCCCAGACGGGCCATGGCGCTGCGGAGGGCGGCCAGATCAACGACTGCTGGAACACCCGTGAAGTCCTGCAGCAGCACGCGAGCAGGCATGAACGGGATTTCGACTTTGTCCGGATTGGCCGGATCATAGGTAGCCAGCTTCTCGACGTCCTTCTTCTCGACGAGGAAGCCGTCGCAATTGCGAAGGGCGCACTCGAGGAGCACTTTGATGGAGTAGGGCAGGCGGTCGATGCCTTCATATCCCTGGTCGCGCAGCGCCTGCAGACTGTACAGGACGCCGGTGCCGGAGCCGATGTCAAACGTTTGACGGGTACCGAAAAGATCGTTGGAGTGACCGTTGCTCATGTCAGTATCGGTTGGACCCCGAGGGGCCGGTTCAAAGAGAGCCTTGAAGATAGCGAATACGGCAACGTCCCGCTCGGTCTGGCAAGGCCGAAAACGCCCTTTAAACGCTCCTGAGGGTGAAAACCGAATGAACCAATACCGCAGATGTCCCGATCACGGGCAGATCCAGGACGGCGATCAGAATTGGGCTCTGATTGCCACGTTCACGTTTCGGGGAAGCCCGGGCGCCCATTCATCTCCTCGAAACGCATTGGTCAAGGCGCGTTGGGCGTAAAGTGTGTCACCCAGGTTGCCTATCCGGCCGAGGACCGTCCAGCGATCCGTCACCGATACATTCCACCGCAAATGCAGCAGATTGTGACCGTCGTAGCGCACTGTGTTGTCCGGATTCATCCAGTAGGATCCCACTCGATGCCATGAGACTGCCAGCTCACCGTCCAGGGATCCGGGAGCAGGCAGGACGACTTCCGCATGCACCAGATGACGTGGCGCCAATTCCATTTCATTTCCGGAGAAGTCCTGTTCCAATTCGGTGACCCAGGCTTCATACGTATGCTCGGCCACGGTCCAGGCAAGGTACCCCGACACCATCGGGTGCGGTCGAAGCGTCAATCCGGATTCGACACCCTGGTGCCGCGTCTGACCCGTATTGACACTTCCCCGGCTTCCATCTTCGTAGTTGAAGGTGACAATGTCATCATCCTTGATGAGGACATACCCGGTCACTTCCAGCGCAATCGCATCGACGCCATTCCAGCGCAGACCCGTTTCGAAATTATTCGCTCGAACCGGCTTCAATCCAATCGATGATCGCGACGAACCCTGGCGAAAGACCTGGCGCTCCGAAGGGACCCGAAAAGCATGCCGATACGAAGTGACCGCCATCAGTCCATCGAGGACCTGATAGGTCACGCCGGCTTTCGGACTCAGCTGGGAATACGTGACCCGCTGCGATGCCGGGCGCTTGTGACGACCGGTTTCGAGCGTTCCAAGATGATTGTCATAATCATATCCAGCCGCATCGAAGCGCAGTCCGACTGTCAAGCGCAGCCGATCGTTTGGTGTCCACTCCGAATGCACAAAAGGAGCCACCTGCTGGAAGGTCACATCGTAATCATACTGAAGAGCGGCCCGTTCATAGTCGACAAAAATGGAGGCCACTCGGTTGGCTTCCACTTCGGTCTCCGTTCGCTTTCCAGGACTGATTTCCGCATCCAAGCCGATGATCGTACGCAGGTTTTCGCTGCGGTTGAACCAGTGCCACCGGGCCTGAGCGCCTACGGACCAGTTTGAGGTTTCCCAGATGGCAGGATCAAACGTCAGCGCCCAGTTCGGAAGGAGGTCCATTGCTGAGTAGCGGAAGTAGGGGGTGACGGTGAAGAGGGACTGCCCCGACCACTTGCTCCAGGCCGTAGAAAGTCGGAATGCCGATACATTTCTGAATGAAATGGGAGTGTAGTGGGTCCGGGGATCCGTCTCGTAATCCTCGGTGGAAATCGCCGCGATGCCTGCGGGATGCTGCTCGACCCGGGTAGCGGTTGCAACGGTGTGCAGCCTGGACGACGAACTCAGGGTTCGGCGCCATGCCAGTGTGGCGCTCTGCCGATTGTACGCCGTACCGCGCCGCCACCCGTCCGAGTCGGCTACATTCACATCCAGCCGATACCCGTCCGTCTCAGCGACGCTGGAGGCCGTCAAGAGCGCTCGCTTGAAGCCAAAACTGCCGGTTTCCGCCGTAAAGGAGCCGCCTGACCCGTTTGGAATGCGTCCCGTTTCCACATTGACCACGCCACCAATGGCGTCACTACCGTGCAGAGCCGTACCTGGCCCCTTGATGATTTCGATCGAGGAGGCCTGCGGGATATTGACCTCAAACAATGCATTGTGATTGAAGAAGCCAGTGGAACGCGTCGGAATTCCATTCTCCAGATACAGGTACTGGGGGAGCAGCGACAGCGGTTGTCTTATTGAGGTCATGTGACCTTCGCCTTCCGTGGCGTTGATCCAGACCCCCGGGATCCGGATGGCGATGCGCGAGGGATGAGCAGGGTTCATGGAGACGATATCGTCGGCTCCAATGCGGCCAATCGCTTCCGGAAGCGTACTACGCTCACGCTCTTCTCGCGTCGCCGTAATGGTGATGGCCTCAAGCGCGATCGGCGCACGTTCCAGCGTCACAATCCATCCGGCATCGGAGGCATCTGCTGCTTGAATCGGAAGATTCAGGGGTCGATACCCCAGAAGACGAACAGTCAGCGTGTCGGGATATCGGACGGAACCATCGAAACGGAATGACCCCATGGCATCGGACAAGACCGTGCGGCGCTGATCCAGCAACCGAACTACCGCCCCTTGCAGCCCCTCACCGGTCTCCGAATCGACTACCTGACCTGTAATTGCCATCGTCGATGCAGACTGGGACCATGATGTAAGCGGAACGGCCAGCTGAACTGCCAATACAAACAGCAGGACCGCCGACGCGCGGGCATGCGACCTGATCGGCCACAGGGCAGGCAAAGCGCCGTTCAACGACGCGTCAGGCCGCTTTTCACATCGATTCATCAGACCATCAGGCAGTGAGCTCATGCTAGCAGTAGAAGACCTCTTGAGGGACAATGCCTTCGTCAACGGCCACTGGGTGTCCGCGGATTCCGGAAATCGATTTGAAGTCACCAATCCGGCAGATGGGGCGACCTTGACTTCTGTTCCAGACCTCAGTCCTGCAGACGTGGTCGAGGCGATTGATGCTGCCCGGGAGGCCTTCAAACCTTGGAAACAAAAAACGGCCGGCCATCGGGCCAAAATACTCAGTCGCTGGCATGATCTGATACTGGCCAATGAGAAAGATCTCGCGTTGTTGATGACCCTTGAGCAAGGTAAACCCATGCGTGAATCGCGTGGCGAAATCCGTTATGCGGCTTCCTTCGTTCGCTGGTTCGCCGAAGAGGCTCGCCGGACATACGGAGACGTAATCCCTCCGCACATGGCTGACAAGCGTATTTTGGCACTCAAACAGCCAGTTGGGGTTGTTGCGGCCATAACGCCCTGGAATTTTCCAGCGGCGATGATTACGCGTAAAGTGGCTCCGGCTCTGGCAGCAGGGTGCACCGTTGTTGTCAAGCCGTCCGAATGGACGCCACTCACAGCGCTGGCACTGGCTCGACTGGCGGAAGATGCCGGATTTCCGTCCGGCGTTCTCAACGTGGTGACGACCATGGACGCCGCCGGCGTGGGTGCCACGCTGACGTCCCATCCGGATGTACGGAAGATTTCGTTCACCGGATCGACCCGCGTGGGTAAGCTGCTGCTCGCGGGTGCGGCGGACACCGTCAAACGTGTATCTCTCGAACTGGGTGGCAATGCTCCGTTCATCGTATTCGACGATGCCGATCTGGAAGCTGCGGTTGAAGGCGCCGTCGCGTCCAAATACCGCAATGCGGGCCAGACCTGTATCTGCGCCAATCGGATTCTGGTACAGGAAGGCATCGCAGAGGAGTTCACCGTACGGCTGACGGCCAAGACCTCACGCCTGACCGTGGGTCCTGGCGTGGATGACAGCAGCCAGATCGGGCCATTGATCAATGAATCGGCGCTTGAGAAAGTGACGCGATTGATTTCCAGCGCGCAAGGAGCCGGCGCAACGGTCCGCACCGGTGGAAACGCCCATGAATTGGGAAGCACGTTCTTTGAGCCAACGCTCCTTTCCGGCGTGACGGATGAAATGGACATCTTTTCCGAAGAGATCTTCGGTCCCGTCTCTGCTATTTCCACGTTCAAGACTGAAGAAGAGGTGATCCGCCGGGCGAACGATACACCGTTCGGACTGGCGGCCTACGTCTTTACCCGGGATTATGCACGTGCGTGGCGGGTCCCGGAAGCGCTTGAGTACGGAATGGTCGGTGTCAACACGGGGATGATTTCGTCGCCGGTTGCACCGTTCGGCGGCGTCAAGCAGTCCGGAATCGGACGAGAAGGATCCCGCTATGGGATGGACGAATTCCTGGAGACGAAGACCGTCACCATAGGGGGACTCTAGTCTTGACCAACCTGATCTATCATCTGCTCTGTTGGCCCAGGTAGCTACAGTTTGGCTGGTAGGCAGATCCGCGAGCTGTCGTGCCTTGCATATCATTCCTGCGCTAGGGACGGGTCGAAACTGTTCATTCGGATGCCCGCAAGTCGACCACGCCTCGTACATTGACGGCTCGTTTCACCCCATCCGCTCAGTGTCCATGCGCTTTCTGGTCGCGGTGCTGCTTGCCGCTTTGTTTGCCCTACCTGTTTCTGCCCAGCAATGGAAGGACTTCAACTACGATTCAGACGGTGAAGGGCCCTACGAACGTCTTGTCATCCGCGGTGCCATCATGGTAGAAGGCTCCGGGGCGCCTCCCACCGGTCCGGTGGACATCGTCATCGAGAACGACCGGATCGTGCAGATCCAAAATGTCGGCTACCCGGGACTGCCCATCGATCCGGACCGGCGTCCGGGGCCCGGCACACGGGAGATCGATGCCCACGGCATGTATGTGCTTCCCGGGTTCATCGACATGCACGGCCATCCGCACACCGAGGACTCGGGCCATGGCACACCACTCGAGTACGTGACCAAGTTGTGGGTGGCGCACGGTATCACAACGACGCGCGTCGTCGGATCGCGCGGGCCGGAGTGGCTTCTGGAGATGCAGCGGCTTTCGGACAACAACGAAATCACGGCACCGCGCATTCAGGCCTATCCCATTTTCGGGAGAGGATTCGACCGTCCCATAACCACGCCGGAAGACGCTCGGGAATGGGTACGCATGGTCAAAGACATGGGTGTCCAGGGCATGAAGTTCTTCGGAGCGGCCCCTTCCATCATGGAAGCGGCACTCGATGAGGCCCGCATCCAGGGACTGCGTTCCACGGAGCACCACGCTCAGCTCGATGTCACCCGCATGAATGTGCTGCGGACGGCCAGTCTCGGCTTGACTTCGATGGAGCACTGGTACGGCCTGCCCGAAGCGCTCTTCGAAGACCGGGTGATTCAGAACTACCCGGTGGACTACAACTACATGAACGAAGCGCATCGTTTTGGCGAAGCGGGTCGTCTGTGGGCACAGGCTGCGCCACCGTTCTCCGATCACTGGAACATGGTGATGGACTCGCTGCTCACGCTCGACTTCACCATCAACCCGACATTCATTCCTTATCTGGCCAGCCGGGACCTGATGGCGCAGAGTCGCAAGGAATGGCATGCCATCTATACTCTGCCCGCTCTCTGGGACTTTTTTCGTCCAAGCCGGGCTGCCCACGGATCCTACTGGTTCTACTGGACGACCGAGAACGAGATGGACTGGAAAGAGAATTACCGTCTCTGGATGACGTTCATCAATGAGTACAAGAATCGGGGTGGACGCGTAACGCTGGGCTCTGATTCAGGCTACATCTACAATCTGTACGGATTCGGCTACATCCAGGAGATGGAGTTGATGCGAGAAGCCGGTTTCCACCCGCTGGAAGTCATCCGCAGCGCCACGAATCTCGCCGCCGAAGCACTTGGAATGGATGATGAGATCGGAACGATCCAGGTGGGTAAGAAGGCCGACTTGGTCATCGTACCCGAGAATCCGATCGAAAACCTGAAAGTGCTCTACGGGACGGGTTGGATCCGACTGAATGACGACACCATGGAAGTCGAGCGCGTGGGTGGCGTCAAGTACACCATCAAGGACGGCATTATCTTTGATGCGCGTCAGCTGCTGGCTGATGTCCGCTCCATGGTGGAAGAGCAGAAGGCCGAACGCGGCATGCCTGCTGGCCCGATGCCCATGACCATTGAAACGGTCGACGAGCTCACCCCACCGGGTGGGTCGCAGTAACCCGAACTTCCGTTGGCGTCCATTCGCGGCGTCCACAACTCGAACTCTCACAATCATACGCATCATGACTTCCCGCCTCACCTTCCTCATGGCCATGATGCTGGTGGTATCACCAGCGCTGGCACAAGAGTACTCGGACAGCTACCCCAAGAACACAGGCATTGACATCCAGGGCTATGTGTTCGAGATCAATGTCACGGACGACGACGATATCGTGCACGGACGCACCACGGTGGATGCCCGCTATGTGGATGCAGGTCAGTCTCAATTGCGTCTCGATTTGATCGGTAAGACGGAGGGTCGTGAAGGTCGCGGCATGGAAGTGCAGCGTGTCACGCATCGCGGTGAAGAGCTATCCTTCGCTCACGCCAACGATGCGCTCGTGATCGATCTGGGGATGGATGTGCCTGCAGGCCAACGGGTTGAGGTTGTCGTTGAGTACAGCGGTACGCCGGTTGATGGCATGGATATCGGGCCCAACAAGTATGGGGATCGCACCTTCTTTTCAGACAACTGGTCGTCGCGCGTGCGCAACTGGCTGCCCGTCGTGGATCATCCCTACGACAAGGCCACGACAGAGATGATCATCACGCACCCGGCCCGTTACCAGTCCACGTCAAACGGTGTGCTCAAGGAATCGTCCAACGTGGGGAACGGGATGAAGATGACGCACTGGGTCAATGACGTTCCAACGGCGACGTGGCTCTATTTCATAGGCGTGGCGGAGATGGCCATGGAAGTCGTTGATACTTGGAACGGCATTCCAATCGAGACCTGGGTCTACTGGCAGGATCGGGATAAGGGCTTTTACGACTTTGCCGAGCCGTCCAAGGCGGTGCTGGCCTACTACGAAGACCTCATCGGTCCGTATGTCAACAAGCGACTGGGCAACATCGTCTCCAACGCCACACCGGGTGGCGGGATGGAAGCGGCTTCGATTCCTGCCTATGCGGACCGTTCTGTTTCCGGTAACAGGGATCGTCGCTGGCAGCACGTGATCATCCACGAGATAGCGCACCAGTGGTTCGGCAACGCCGTCACGGAATACCACTGGAACGATGTCTGGCTGAGCGAAGGGTTTGCGACCTACTACACGCTCCTGTTCCGCGAACATCATTACGGGCGTGACAACTTTTACCAGGGTCTCAAGCAGTCCCGCCAGACCGTCCGGAACTTCTACGAGGACGACTGGGAGTTTGCGCTGGTGCGGCCGTATATCGAGGACCTGAACAACGTATCAGGCGCGATGATGTACCAGAAAGGCGCGTGGGTACTGCATATGTTGCGCGAGCGACTGGGCACCGCGACGTACCACGCCGGCATCCGGACGTATTACGCCGAGTACATGAACAAGAACGCCCAGTCGGCTGACTTGCGCCGTCATTTGGAAGAAGCTTCGGGCGATGATCTGAAGCAATTCTTCGATCAGTGGCTGTTCCAGGGAGGGATTCCGCACCTTGATGTGACTTGGATACAAGATGGCGATAAGGTGGCGATTGAAGTGGATCAGACCCAGCCCGATTTCCTGTTTACCGCGGATGTTGAAGTTCGCATCGTGTATGAGGATGGCAATTCGGAAGATCTCGTCATGTCCATCACGGACTCAGACAGCGGATCCACAGGAAGTTCAGCATCCGGACAGCACGGGGGTCGTGTGGCAGAAGTCATCGTGGATCCTAATACGCGTTTGCTTGCTTCATGGACCGTTAATGGCCAATAGCTTGTGGATATTCAACTGACTGAATTCGACAAGGCGCTCCTGGCAGGCGAGGAGGGACCGGCATCCCAGATGGCGATGCGGATTCTACATCGCATGCTGCCCGTGTTCGGTGTGGATCGCTTCATGGATGTCGAAGCCGCCCACATCGATAGTACGGTCTACATGGGCGTTGCCACCATGGAGTATGCCGAACGGTTGGCCGAATTGGGTGCGAAGGTCCGGGTGCCCGCCACCTTGAATGTCAGTGGCGTGGATGAGCACGGCTGGCAGGAATGGGAAGTACCTGAGGAAGTGGCCGCCAATGCCACACGACAGATGCGCGCCTATGAGGCCATGGGGTGTATTCCTACCTGGACGTGTGCGCCGTATCAGACCGAACATGCGCCGTCCTTTGGCCAGCAGATTGCTGCTGGAGAATCGAATGTTATCGGGTATTACAACTCGGTCATCGGTGCGCGGACCGAGCGCTACCCCGACCTGCTTGACATATGTGCGGCCATCACGGGCCGTGTCCCGGCTGCCGGCTTGCATCTGGACGAAGGTCGCAAGGGTACGGTGCTGCTTCGCCTGACCGATGTGCCCACGGCGCTTCAGGAGGATGATGCGTTTTACCCTGTCCTCGGTCACCTGATTGGCCGGATGGCGCCGGACGGAATTCCGGTTATCGAGGGAATGAACGTGCACCCCTCGAATGACCAACTCAAGGCGGTATGCGCCGGCGGAGCCTCGTCCGGCGCCATCGCCCTGTTCCATATGGTGGGTGTGACGCCCGAGGCACCCACGACGCGGGCTGCATTCCAGGGAATGGAGCCGCCCCGGATCGTCGAAGTAGGGATGGACGAACTACGCGCTTCCTACCGGGACCTTTCGACGGCCCAAGGGGAGCATGTGGACATGATTGTCCTGGGCAGTCCGCACTTTTCAATCGACGAGTTCAAAGCACTGGCTCCGCTCGTGAAAGGTCGTCAGAAAGCCGAAGGCGTCGACTTTCTGGTTACGTGCAGCCGAACAGTTCGCATGATTGCCGACCATGTAGGATTGTTGGAGCCTATCGAGGCCTTCGGAGCCAAGATTACCGTAGATACCTGCCCACTCACGTCACCCATGCTGCCCGAGCGTATTTCGCATCTCATGACGAATTCGGCCAAGTACGCCTACTACTCGCCCGGTCTGTTGGGTGTGGACGTGATCTATGGTCGTCTGACCGATTGCGTTGAGTCAGCCGTGCAAGGTCGTGTGGTTCGGGAGGAGGGGCAATGGAACGTGTGAAAGGCAATATCATCATCCCGGGGACGGCCCAAGGCGATGTCCTGGCCAGCATAGAGCCCCTCTCGTTCTGGGGCGGTTACGACCAGCACACGGGAGAAATCATTGACCGCCGTCATCCACTCTCTGGAGAGAATGGGGCGGGACGGATACTGGCTCTGCCCTTTACCCGTGGATCTTCCACAACCACAGCTATTTTGCTGGAATCGGTTCGACGAGGCGTTTCGCCCGCTGGCATCATTACAGATCGCGCGGATGTGTTTCTTGCGCTTGCCTCCGTGGTTGCCGACGAGATGTATGAGCGCGCGTTTCCCATGGTAGCGGTAGAATCTGAGATATTCGCCCGGCTTCAGAGTGGTGACAAGGCACGCATCCTCGAAGGTGGCGTCATAGAAATTGATTCGTCCCAGCCCAGCTAGTGGAAGATGGCGCCCGCCGGCGGCATCTACAGGATGCGAAGTCGTCGCTCCAGACCCGCCGAAGTAAAGGTCGTACCGTCTTTGTAGATGAGGAAGCCCTCGACACCTTCCTGCGACGCGATCAGAGCCTGCCCTTGCGAACGTGAGGTCACGGAGACCGACGTAGCCAGGGCATCGGCCGTCATGGTATCACCAGCAACAATCGTTGCGCTGACAACGTGATCAACCGAGGTGCCCGTCCGAGGATCAATGATGTGGGAGACACTTCTGCCACCGACCGTTCGCTTGTGCAGGTAGGTTCCTGAGGTTGCGACTGCTTCGTCCTCCAATTCCAGCGTGGCGACCAAGTCACCGGCACGTTCAGGGTGACGGATACCGATCATCCAACGACGGTCGGCTTCGGGACGACCAAGTGCAAAAAGATCACCACCTGCGTCAATCAGGGCAGCTGAGACGCCGGCAGCGCGGGTTAAGGTGATGGCTTGATCTACGCCATATCCTTTGGCAATACCCCCAAAATCAACCCCCATATCGCCTGAGCGGATGGAAACCGTATCACCATCCAGCGCGATCTGGCGAAAGTCGATGGAACCCTTCATTGTGGCTCCGGGAAGGAATCCAAGTCGACGCATGGCAGGCAGGACGGTCACGTCCATTGCACCTTCAGACCGTTCTCCGAATTGAAGTGCGGATCGGGTTACGTCGGCCAGCTCCTTGACTGTTACCCGGTTTCCATTATTCATGCGCATCAGCGCGCTTGACGAATCGTGGACCGTCAGCAGGTCATTGACTTCTTTCAATCGCAGGAGCGGACCGCTGGCTGCAGCAGCGGAGAACTCTTCCTTCAGCAACGAGAGCCGAATGGTGGTCCCCATGGTCTCTGTAGAGCGGTGCACCAAATCGGCTGATGGGCTTCGGGTAGCAAATGTCCACCCGGGGACGGCCTGAATGAGGGCCAATCCTCCGAGCGCTTTACCGGCGCGCGTAAGAAAACGTCTGCGGGATGGATGCATTGCGGGAGTTGCCAGATCCGAAGATCTCCACAAGGTGAAACACAAAGTGAAAAAGTCAGCGGCCCCACCCTGTTGGATATCCGACAGCGTGGGGCCGCAATGTAACAACGAGCCGCAGATATCAGTTGTTTTCTTCGCCGGCCCGCTTTGCGTTCTGATTCGTACCATCTGTACCATGTGTCAATGCCAGGATCCAATTCCCGGCACTTCATCCCCAGCTCGTCGGTCCAATCTGATTCATTTGGTCATGCGTTTTCCTTTCTTTCTATTGCTCAGTCTGCTTTTGGTGGCTGGATGCTCCGGACCCGATACAAGCTTCCGGGCCGATTTTTCCGGCTCGCCGGATCGGACGTGGATTGGTCCTCAGTATTACGCCAATCGCATGCTCGACTGGGAGTTGAATGAGGGACGTCTGCAGAGTATCGAGGGACGCCAGGCCAAACCAATGCGCACTGTGCATCTGCTGACCCACTGGTTGGCTGATGAGGCGGGAGGGATGCATGTCAGCGTCCGGACTGGATCGATCAATGATCCAGATCAAACGAGTGACAGTACCTGGGTTGGTTTCCTGATCGGTGCCGGTGGGTCAGAGACAGACTATCGGATCAGTTCCCTCGTGCACCACTGGCCTGCACCAGGAGGTGGGCTCGTAGTCGCCGTAGATGGTACGGGTGAAATAACCGTTCGCGACAATGAGAATCCGGAGGCAGCTCGACGTCCACGAGGCGATTTCAAGCCCTCTGACTGGCCGGTTATTGCGCCCTCAACCGGAGAGGGATTGCTTCCGTCCATTCGCGAGTTTGGTTTGCGCGCCATGGCTGCGCCCGGAGAATCCGGGTATGATCTGGTTGTCGAGACGTTTATCCCGGCAACTGACGAGGTGATTTCACATGCCGTCTATCCGGGTCTGGACGAAAAGTACTTTACGGGAAATGTGGCCTTGGTATCGCACGGTTCACCCTCAAGCCATGGTCAGGGATACTGGTTTGACGATTGGTCGCTGGAGGGAAGCAAAGTCCGGGCAGACGCGTCTCGCGCGTTTGGACCCGTGCTTGGCGTGCAATACACCCTCAGCGAAGGGACGCTCAAGATGACGGCTCAGATGGGTCCACTGGGAGAGGATGACTCACGCATCGCAGAACTTCAACTAGCGAATGGAGCATCCTGGGAAACCGTTGCTACGGGCGAACTGGACGAAAATGGCTTTACGATCGGGTTCCGGGTTGAAGATTACGACCGAGAAGGCGATACGCCATTTCGCGTTATGTATTCGCTTTGGGAAGGCTCGACACCCGTCACACATGTTTACGACGGGACCATCCATGCCGGCGTGGAGGGTGACGAATTCGTGCTGGCAGCCATGAACTGCCATCATATTTCGGGAGGAGACGGTTCCTGGACGCACAATCACTTCTGGTGGCCTCATCAGGAAGTCGCCGATCGGGTCGCCTTTCACGAACCAGACATGATTTTCTTTGCCGGAGACCAGATCTACGAATCCGGTCTGGCTGGCATTATCCGCTCACCGGAAGACGAGGCCATTGTTGACTACCTCTACCATTGGAATCGATTTCTGTGGGCATTCGGCGACCTGACGAGACATCGTCCAACCGTAACCATTCCGGACGACCATGATGTCTACCATGGCAACATCTGGGGAGCGGCTGGCAAGGCCGCAACCGGACCGCACTCCCCGGCCTCCGACAACGGTGGATATATCCAGTCTCCGGGGTTTGTAAATGCGGTTCATCGAACGCAGACGTCCCATCTTCCAGATCCCTTTGATCCAGCTCCCATCCAGCAGGACATTTCGGTCTATTACACCAACGTTGAATTCGGAGGAGTGTCCTTTGGAGTGGTTGCAGACCGGCAATTCAAGAGTGCTCCGAGGGACTTGATGCCCGAAGCGGAAATCTGGAATGGATGGCCGCAAAATGCGGATTGGGACGCCGCCGTGAGTGGAGATCACCCGGATGCTGTACTGCTGGGTGACCGGCAGCTTTCCTTTCTCGACCATTGGGCGAGGACATGGGGGAGCGATACGTGGATGAAGGTGATGCTCTCACAGACCCTCTTTGCCAACGTTGCGACGATTCCGGTTGATCATTTCGACGGCTCCGGAATACCGGGCCTGCCCATTCCGCCCCCGGGCGAGATTGTGACCGGATACAAGAAGGCCATGGATCATGACTCGAACGGATGGCCACAGACCGGCCGCAACAAGGTCATAGATGTTTTGCGGCGTGCTCGTGCTTTTCACGTGGCTGGCGATCAGCATCTCGGTAGCACGGTTCGCTATGGCAAGGATGCCTTTCAGGATGCCGGCTATGGCTTTGTCGTACCGTCCATAGCCAATATCTGGCCGAGACGCTGGTTTCCACCGGAGGTAAGTCCAACGCGTGATCCAGATGCCTCATGGTATACCGGCGACCATCTCGATGGCTTCGGCAATCACATGACCGTCTTGGCCGTGGCCAATCCCGTCAATTCCGACGTGGAGCCCACGGCGCTGTACGACCGAACACCCGGCTACGGCATCATTCGCATGAATAAAACCACCCGCCAAGTAGAGCTTGAAGCATGGCCACGGTGGGTAAATCCTGCAGATGAGGGTGCTGAGCCCTATCACGACTGGCCGGTGCAGTTTCACCAGGAAGACGGTGATGGCCGACGCCCTGCAGATCACCTGGCCAGTGTCACGTTTGACGTGGGAGATGCTCCTCTCGTGGAAGTGACCGATTTGAATTCGCGAGAGCATATCTACTCCATCCGACCTGGAGCGGGCATGTACCGGATACCGATCTACGATACCAACCGTGATTATCACCTTCGATTGACGTGGCCCGACGGTCACGAACGCGTTTTCGAGTTGCCCGTTGGTCGGTTTCCCATGCGGGACATCATTTCGCGCTGAGCGCTACAGCGGAGTACACCTTCCTTCCAGATCCTATTCATCTTGCCGTCCTGATCATGCCATCTCGACTCTTGCTTCTAGTCTTCACTCTACTTCTCATGGGAGGATGTTCTTCTCCTGAAGAGGCCGTCACCACTGCGGACTCAGCGACGGCTTTGGGTGATCCGGTTGAAAATGTCTTTCTGATCACGCTCGACGGGCTACGCTGGGAGGAGGTATTCACAGGTGCCGATCCGTGGCTTCTCAATAACAATGACTACACGAATAATCGGGAAGAAGTAGCCTCGCGCTTCTGGCGCGACACGCCTGAAGCGCGACGCGAGGCGCTCATGCCTTTTTTCTGGGACGTCATTGCGGATGAAGGAACGCTGTGGGGTAATCGTCACCTCGGCTCGACCGGAGAAGTCACCAACGGCGAGGTCTTTTCCTATCCTGGATACAATGAGATTCTGACCGGTTTCGCCGATGAGACCATTGTTTCGAACGACAAGGTGCCCAATCGGAATGAAACGGTACTCGAATGGGTGAACGGGCAGCCAGGCTTCGAGGGTCGGGTCGCAGCCTTCGGCTCGTGGGATGTATTTCCGTATATCGTCAACGAGGAGCGAAGCGGCGTGCCCGTCAATGCCGGTTTTGATTCGGCTGAAGGGGAATTGACCGAAAAAGAGGCTTGGCTCAACGAACTCCAAGCCCAGACGCCATCGCCATGGACAGCGGTTCGACTCGATGTTTTTACCCACCATTATGCGCTCGAAACACTGAAATCGGATCGTCCCCGCCTCGTTTACATTTCGTACGGTGAGACCGATGATTTCGCTCATGATGGCGACTATCGTCATTATCTGGATGCCGCATACCGAACGGATGCTTTTATCCGGGATTTGTGGACCTGGGTGCAGAATGATCCAGGATATGCCGGCAAGACCACGTTCCTGATCACAACGGATCATGGAAGAGGCGAGCAGGATCGCTGGGTTGGACACGGTGCTGACTGGAAAGGCTCGGAGGCGATCTGGGTGGCGGCGCTTGGGCCGGGATTCCCGCACGTTGGAGAGGTGGGTATTGCGGTCAGTGGGGAAGTGCCCGCACCCGTATATCAGAATCAGATGGCAGCGACCGTTGCCGAACTGCTCGGCCTGGATTACACCAACCGATTGCCGATTGGAGGTTCGCTGCTGGATTGACAACCCACCGGAGCCACTCATGCTCAACCCGAACAACCGGGAAACGCCGCAAATCCCGAGCCCACTGGATGCCGACTTCGAGCATGACCTGGACCTGTACTTCCTCGGTCCAAAATCAGAGCAGCGCCAATTCCTCTACGAGGCCCTGCAACTCGTATTGAACGATCACGTCTTCTGGCGGCGTAATTACTGGCCCAAGGACCCTCCTGCCATCGGCTACAGCAAGGTCAATGGCCCCGATGCGCGCCATTTCAGGGAGATGTTCTTCACTGAACTCTTCTCGCTGGTTTCCGATCTGAAACTGGACGTTCCCGTTTTCAGCCCGCGCTACATGGCGCACATGATCTCGGAGACCACCCTGCCGGCCCTCGTCGCCTATTTCGCGACGCTTCTATACAACCCGAACAACGTTTCGAGTGAGGCATCGCCCGTCACTATTCGATACGAACTGGAGGTAGGGAAGCAATTTGCCCGCTTGTTCGGGTTCGATGATCGCACCTCTTTTGGTCATCTCACGTCTGGCGGCACGATTGCCAACTATGAGTCGCTATGGTTTCACAAGGCCGGTCGCTTTCTGCCCGTTGCCATCGAAATGGCGCGGCGTTCGCATGAGGGTAAACGCCACCCGACTGGCGCCGATGCGTTGTATGAATTGCTGAATGTGCCCCTGCAAGAGGGTGAAGTCCGTTTGGCCTCTTACCTGGGGGAGGGCCGTGATACAGAATCACAGTGGTCGAAGTTGGAGTCTTGCCTGATTTCTCACCTGGGCGACACCCGGTTCATCCGGGAGGTCGAGGCGCAGTTCGAGACGAGGTGGATCGAGCCGGTCGTGATTGTCCCGCGAACTGCCCATTATTGCTGGCGGCGTTCTGCCAGTTTGCTTGGAATTGGTCGGGACAATTTCCTGAAAGTGGCCGTGGATGAGCAATTCCGGACCTCTGCTCAGGATCTGGAGCGTGTGCTGGAATCCTGTCGCATCGAACATCGCCCGGTCATTCAGATCGTTTCCGTCCTGGGCACGACGGAATTCGGGTCGGTCGACCCAATTGACGAGCTCATGGACGTGCGCGACCGAATGGTCGCGCACGGAATCTATGCCCCGGTTCACGTAGACGGCGCGTATGGCGGATACTTTGCCACGATTTTTCAGAACGGGGAAGCATCCGATCCTTCACCCCTTGAACACGATAAGCAGATCCGTCGCGCCTTCCGCGCTCTTTCGCGGGTCGATTCCGTAACCGTTGACCCGCATAAAGCAGGATACATACCGTATGGAGCAGGCTCCATCGTGATCAAGCATGGCTATCTGAAGGATCTGGTAGCGGAGAATGCTCCTTATTGCCTGGATCGCGACAACCTGACGGATGGAGATGATCCGAGGCCCCAGCTGGGAAAATTAATTCTGGAAGGGTCGAAACCCGGAGCGGTAGCAGCATCCGTTTGGTTCAGCCATCGCCTGATTCCGCTCGACAACAATGGATACGGCCGCCAACTGTCCACGCTGTGCAGGATTGCTCGGCGATTCGATGCCATGACGAGCTCGTGGGATGGTGTCGTTTCCCTGTTTAGACCGCATACCAACATCGTATGTCTCGTCGCCACCCACCCTTCGATTACAACCTACTCCGGGTTGAATGCACTGAATGAGCATCTCGCCGCCCGATTCGGAGTCCGGGATGTTCTCAGCATCCAGAGCTACGACTACCTGGTCTCACGGACCACCGTCGCTTCCGATATGCCGGTCTTGCAGACTCAGCCCGAGTTGGCTGCTCTCGAGCCGGACACCGATGCACTTTCCGTCATGCGTCTGGTCTTCATGAATCGCTGGGTTGAGCTTGAAGAGGCCGATGGAAACATGTACCTGGAAGACTTCCTGGTCAAGCTGCGCGCGGCCATCGAAGCGTGGGCCGAGTGACTCTTCAGGCTCGTGAGGATAGCGTCGGGCTCGAATACGCCGGTCACATTTACAGCTCTGCCAACGGGCGTGGGTCTACAACCTCAGGACCGCGCTCTCCCATCCGGACGCTGCATAATCCTACCGTGGGGTCGTGCTCGAAGAACAGGTCCCAGCCTCCCTGGATGGCCTGATCCAGCAAACGTGCCTTTTCTTCGATAGTGGTCATTGGCCACAAATCATACCCCATATTCCAGGCAGGAGCGAGGTGGGCATGCGTGGGTAGCAGATCAGCCGTGTAAAGAAGAGATTTTTCGGCATCGTGTACACGCACCAGTTGCATGGCTTGCGTGTGCCCGTCAACCGGGATGACCTCTACGCCCGGAAAGAGGGACGTCTGACCATCTATCAGATTCAATTGTCCTGATGCAGCCAGTGGCTCGAGGTTGTCGGGCAGGAAGGAGGCTTTCTCACGGATATTTCCTTTCTGGGCCCAGTCCCAATGACGTCGCTGCACATGAAACAGCGCATTTGGAAAGGCAACGCGCAATGTGCCGTTCACCCGTTCCGTACTCCCGCCACAGTGGTCAAAGTGCAAGTGGGTCAGTATCACGTCGGTGACGTCGCTGCGGTGAAATCCAACGGCTGAAAGGGATGCATCCAACTCCATGGTCGTGGTGTCCACACCGTAGATCTTCAGGAATTTCTCGTCCTGTTTGTTTCCGATCCCGTTATCGACCAGGATACATCGGTCGCCGTCTGTCAACAGGAGGCATCGTGCATTGAGTGGAATGCGATTGAGTTCATCGGCAGCAATCCGTTTCTGCCACAGGGGCTTGGGGACAATACCAAACATGGCGCCACCATCGAGACCAAAGCGACCGGTTTCGATGGTATGCAGTGACCAGGATCCGATGCGGGACATATGATTGCAGACAAGGGTGGATAAAGCGGAGATCGTGCTGGATCAGTCCGGGTGGATGGCTCGGAAACAGAGGTGGAATCGCCCGGCGGGGTGGATATCAAAGTGCCTGCGCCCTAACCTCAGGAGTCCTGTACACACCATCCAATAAACTTGTTGCCGCATGCCGGTCTCAGACGCCCACCGCATTCAAACTTCCGATCTGGATACTCCTCCCAGACTGCTTCTGGGGCCGGGCCCGTCGAATGCCCACCCTCGGGTATTGCGCGCTCTGTCCAACCGACAGGTGGGGCATCTCGACCCCACGTTCATCGCCCTGATGAATGAAGTACAGTCGCTGTTGAAATATGCCTGGCAGACCGAGAATCCGGTAACGATTCCGGTTTCAGGCACGGGTAGCGCCGCCATGGAAGCGGCCGTGGCCAACACGGTGGAGGCCGGCGATTCGGTCCTTGTAGGGTGCAACGGATACTTCGGGGAACGCATGGTTGACATGGCTTCCCGATACGGGGCGAACGTTACCCGCATGGAAGCGCCTTGGGGGACCGCGTTCAGTCTGGATACCATCCGTTCAGCTATGGAAGCTTGCCGGCCGCGGGTATTGGGTTTGGTTCACGCCGAAACATCCACCGGAGCCCGGCAGCCCCTGGAAGGCGTTCGCGCGCTGTGTGACGAATTTGATTGTCTTCTTCTCATTGATACCGTGACCAGCTTGGGAGGCGTAGAGCTTTTCCTCGATGAGTGGGGTGTGGATGCTGCCTACAGCGGGACGCAGAAGTGTCTTTCTTGCCCTCCGGGCCTTGGTCCGCTCACGTTGGGGCCTCGCGTTCTGGAACGACTGGAAAAACGAACACGCCCTGTCCCGAATTGGTACCTGGACATGTCCCTGGTGGGTAAGTATTGGGGTTCAGAGCGTACCTATCACCATACGGCGCCCATCAACATGAATTACGGCCTGCGAGAGGCCCTGAGGCTGATTGCCGAGGAAGGCCTGGAGGCTCGTTGGGCACGGCATCGGGCCAACGCACGCCTGTTGTGGGATGGACTGGCCGAACTGGGATTGTCCTGTCACGTGGATGAAGAAATCCGGCTGCCAAGTCTCACGACAGTGTGTGTGCCAGAAGGTGTCGATCCCGGGCACGTATCAAGGACGTTGCTGGCCGAATACAACATCGAAATTGCTGGAGGGCTCGGCGCCTTGGCCGGAAAAGTGTGGCGCGTCGGATTGATGGGATTCAACAGCCGTCCTGAAAACGTGCAGCTCTTGCTGGCTGCGCTGAAGAAGGTACTTGGTCGCTGACCTCATGCAAGCACTGGACAACACAGCCGTCACGGCAGAGCAGGTGAGCGCCTGTATGGCCGCCTTGCATCACAAAATCGGTGATGCAGTTCGGACAGATACCTATCAGCGCATGCTGTATGCGACGGACGCGAGCATTTATCACGTAGAGCCTGCCGCCGTTGTGATTCCACGGCATCGGGATGATCTTCAGGCGGTTTTGGAGACGGCATCGCAATTCAAGGTGCCCGTAACCGCCCGTGCGGCTGGAAGCAGTCTCGCTGGTCAGGCCGTCGGGCGGGGAATCATTGTCGATGTCACAAAGCATCTCGATCGCATTCTTGAGTTGGATCGGGAAAATCGCCGGGTGACCCTCGAGCCGGGCGTCGTTTTGGATGACCTGAATCGCTTTTTGCGAGAGGAGCAGTTATTGTTCGGGCCGGACCCGGCATCGTCCAACCGGGCGGCCATGGGTGGCATTGTTTCAAACAATTCCACGGGCAGCCATTCCATCTGCTATGGCATGACGGCTGATCACGTGCATGCCATGGACGTGGTGCTGGCCGATGGCTCACGAACTGCTTTCGGCAACCTGGAAGCGACGGTATTCGCTGAACGGGCACAGCGCTCCGGAATGGAAGGCACGATTTACCGCGGTCTGAACGACCTGCTGACGAATCCGCAGTCGCTGGATATCATCCGCCGCGACACCCCGCGACACTGGCGACGTTGCGGCGGCTATAATCTTGACCGCCTTGCTTCGGAGGGTGTTTCCTTTCTGAAAGGGCATCCACCGGGTCGAAACCTTGCGCGCCTCCTGAGTGGGGCAGAGGGGACGCTGGGTCTGATTGAATCCGTGACGCTGGATCTGGTCCCTCTACCGAAATACACGGGTCTGGCCATCGTTCACTTTGACGACATCGTCAGGGCGTTGGAAACCGTCCAGGTCATTCTGGAAGTGGAGCCAAGTGCTGTAGAGCTGCTGGATCATCTCGGAATGTCCATGTGTCGCCAGAATCCGATGTGGCGCAAGAAATTGGAGCAATTCGTCCAAGGTCAGCCGAATGCCATTCTGATCACCGAATTCCAGGGTGATTCCGAATCCGAGATCGAATCCAAAATCGACGGTTTGAAGCGCCACCTGTCTGAACAAGGTGCGCCTTCGCATGCGGTGGTGTCCGTAGTGGATTCCAAGGGTCAAAACGATGTCTGGTCGGTTCGGAAAATGGGGCTCGGGTTCCTGATGAGTGTTCGCGGTGATCACAAACCCATTCCTTTCATCGAGGATGCGGCAGTACCCGTGGAACACCTTGCCGACTACGTGACAGGCGTTGAACGCTTCTGTAATGGGCGCGGACTGGACGTCGCCTACTATGCTCATGCGAGCGCCGGGTGTGTACACATACGCCCGATGGTAAATACCAAAGCTGCGGAGGAAATCGCTCACCTGCCGGATATCATCCACTTTGCCATTGATATGCTGAAAGGTTTCGGCGGTGCGCTATCGAGCGAACATGGGGATGGTCGAGCCCGCTCTTCGTTCAATCGCTCTTTTTTCGGAGACGATCTGTACGGCCTTTACGAGCAGACGAAACAGATATTCGATCCGGATGGCATCCTGAACCCGGGCATCATCACCGGAGCCGAGCCGATGACGGATCATCTGAGATTCGGATCGGATTACCGCACGCAGCAACTGCGCACCAACCTCGACTTTACCGAAGACCTGGGCTATGCAAGTGCCGTAGAGATGTGCAACGGGGCCGGAGTTTGTCGCAAACTGGGTTCGGGCACGATGTGTCCATCCTTCATGGCGACCCGGGAAGAAGAACATTCCACCCGTGGTCGAGCCAACGCGCTTCGCAATGTGCTCAACGGACGACTGGATCCCGACTTGCTCACCGGTGAACGCCTCTACGAGACCATGGATTTGTGTCTTCAGTGCAAAGCCTGCAAGGCCGAATGTCCTTCTTCGGTGGATATGGCGACCATCAAGATCGAATTCCTGGATCGCTACCATCGGACCAACGGAACGCCCCTGCGAACCCGTTTCTTTGCGCGGGCGGCTTTCCAGGCGCGCTTCTTCAGCGGCTGGGTTGCTCCTTTGGTGAACAAGATTTCCAATCACCCCGTGATGCGTCAGCTTCTCGAAAAGACCGTTGGGGTGTCTTCGAATCGCATGTTGCCTCCGTTTGCCGCCAAACCGTTTACCACATGGTTTCGACGTCATTCGCGGTCGGCCGCTGCTTCGTCAGCTGACCGGAAGCGCGTCGTGTTGTTCAACGATACGTTCAATACGTATCACTACCCGGATGTGGCCCGCAGCGCAACACTTTTCCTGGAAGCGTGTGGCTTCGAGGTCATTCTTCCTGGTCATCGATGCTGTGGAAGACCCGCCATCTCCAAAGGATTGGTGGACATGGCGCGGAAACAGGCCTCACAGACGCTGGACAAGCTACTGCCTTTTGCAGAGGAAGGTCTGCCCATCATTGGATTGGAGCCCAGCTGCGTGCTGTCTTTCGATGACGAATATCACAAGCTGCTGCCCGGTGACCCCCGGGTTCCGGTGGTCGCTGAGCGAGCCGTTTTGTTTGATACCTTCGTTGCCTCTCTTGATCCAGATCGTTTACCCGCCATGAGCGGCTATGGGGAGGTACTATTGCATGGCCACTGCCACCAGAAAGCGGAGGTTGGAACGGGCGGCACCCATGCCGCCCTCGGCCGCATAGATGGGTGCAGCGTCAATGAGATAGACTCAGGATGCTGTGGAATGGCTGGATCGTTCGGATTTGAAAAGGAGCATTACGAGCTGTCCATGCAAATCGGAAAACAGCGCCTGTTCCCGGCCGTGCGTGAAACGCCTCGTCACACCACAGTGGTTGCGCCTGGCGTCAGCTGTCGTCAACAAATTGCGGAAGGGACAGGCCGAAAAGCTATTCATCCCGCTGAATTGATGTACCGGGCCATGCTCCGTGCGCAAGAGACAGGCGATGGTTCGGCCATTGGAAGTACGCCGTATCCGGTTGGTGCAGCGGGGTGGTCTTCGTGAGTTCAAGCCATCACATGACTCCTGCCGAATTCCGGGAGTTCGGAAAACAGGTCGTAGACTGGATTGCCGACTACTATGAGTGGGTTGAATCCCGACCGGTGTTGCCCGACCTGGCGCCCGGAGACATACGCGCCTCCCTCCCTGACGATCTGCCGGAACTCGGTGAACCATTCGAACACATTCTGGGAGATGTGGACAGGCTGATTGAACCAGGGCTGACGCATTGGCAGTCTCCTAGATTCATGGCCTATTTCCCAAGCAACACATCGTTTCCGTCCATACTGGGGGAGATGCTGGCAGCCGGGATGGGACAGCAGGGGATGGTGTGGAAGACCAGTCCGGTGGCTACCGAACTCGAAACGCATGTAATGGATTGGCTGGTCACCCTCTTGGGACTCCCCGAGCACTTCAAGGGCAACGGTGTGATACAGGACACGGCCTCGAGCGCCACCTTGTGCGCGTTACTGGCTGCACGAGAGCGAATTACAGGCGGTACGGGGAATCGTGAAGGTGTGCCCTCGAATCTCGTTGCCTATACGTCGGATCAGGCGCATTCATCCATTCAAAAGGCCGCACGGATCGCAGGCATCGGAGACGAGCGAATGCGGCTCATTCCAACCGATGATCAATTCCGGATGGACACACGGGCACTTGCTTCTGCGATTCGTGCGGACCTGGAAGGCGGCCTCACGCCGTTTTTCATTTGTGCGGCCGTAGGTACCACGTCCTCCATGGCGGTCGACAACGTTCGGGACATTGCGCACGTTGTGCGGCGAGAGGCCGCCGAAATCTGGGTTCATGTGGACGCCGCGATGGCTGGAACGGCCGCAGTATGTCCCGAATATCGCTGGATACATGACGGGGTGGAGGATGCCGATTCCTATTGCTTCAACCCGCATAAGTGGATGTTCACCAACTTCGATTGCAATGCCTTCTGGGTCCGGGATCGAAAGCAATTGGTGGATGCCTTGAGCATCCTTCCTGAATATCTGCGCACGGCAGAGCATCTGAGTGGAGCAGCGATCGACTATCGGGATTGGCAGATTCCATTGGGTCGTCGATTCCGAGCGCTAAAACTCTGGTTCGTTCTGCGTCATTATGGAGCTGCAGGATTGCGGCATCATATCGCCGAGCACGTGCGTCTTGCGGAATCGTTCGAGGCCAAGGTAGAGGCTCATCAAGACTTCGAGCTGGTCATACCGCGCAGTCTCAACCTGGTATGCTTTGCCCATCGCCACGGTGACGCATTTTCCGAGGCGCTCATGGAAGCTGTCAATGCTACGGGGCAGCTGTATCTCAGTCACACCCGACTCGATGAGCGATATACGATTCGATGCAGTATCGGCGGTCGCGACCAGG
>CALIKL010000031.1 GCA_938018055.1 uncultured bacterium | reverse complement strand
GGTGGATGGTCAGGGCAACTTCGGGTCGATCGATGGTGACGGCGCTGCCGCCATGCGATACACCGAAGCACGCATGACCCGACTGGCCGAGGAGATGCTCAAGGATCTCGGCAAGGAGACGGTCGATTTTCAGGACAACTTTGACGGTTCCTTACAAGAACCCGAAGTACTTCCCTCAGCCATTCCGAGCCTGCTGATCAACGGCTCCGACGGTATTGCCGTTGGCATGGCAACCAAGATTCCGCCGCACAACCTGACCGAGGTCATCAACGCCACTGTTGCGTACATCGACAACCGGGACATCACCATCGATGAGCTGGTTCAGTTGATGCCGGCACCTGATTTCCCTACCGGTGGCATCATTTACGGACACACGGAAGTCCGTCAAGCCTATCACACGGGTCGGGGACGCGTTGTCATGCGCGCCCGAATCCATGAAGAGGAAATCCGTCCGGGCCGCTACGCCCTGATCGCTACGGAAATCCCGTACCAGGTCAACAAATCGTCCTTGCTGGAGAAGATTGCGATCCTGGCTCGTGACAAGAAGATCGAAGGGATCTCTGACCTGAGGGATGAATCGGATCGCGACGGTATGCGCATCGTCATCGAGCTGAAGCGCGATGCGGTCCCAATGGTTGTCCAAAACCAGCTTTTCAAGTACACACAGTTCCAGCAGACGTTCGGAATGAACGTCGTGGCACTGGTCCACGGCCGTCCGAAGACCCTGAATCTGAAGGAGATGATCCACCATTACGTGGATCACCGTCACGAAGTTGTTCAGCGACGTACGCGCTACGAATTGCGCAAAGCGCAGGACCGGGCCCACATCCTCGAGGGCCTGACGATAGCGCTGGATCATCTGGACGCTGTCATTTCCATTATTCGTCACTCCAAAGACACGGATGAGGCTCGGGAGAATCTCATGGCGGGTGTATTCCCGTCCAAGCTCACCAAAGAGCAGCTGATCAAACTCGGACTGCCTACAGATGGCGAGTCTATGTTCAGCCTGTCTGAAGTTCAGGCCAAAGCAATTCTTGAACTGCGTCTGAACCGCTTGACTGGTCTGGAGCGCCAGAAGATCGAAGATGAGTTCGCAGCCATCCTCAAGGAGATCGATCGTCTTAACGAGATCCTCGCCAAGGAGGGGATCCGGATGGAAATCATCAAAACGGAATTGGTGGAGATGCGCGACAAGTACGGTGATGAGCGCCGTACTGAGATCGATTACACGGGCGGCGGTGACATCTTTATCGAAGACCTCATCGACGATGAGCAGGTAGTGGTGTCCGTTTCGCACCAGGGCCTGATCAAACGTACGTCTGCTACCGAATATGCCGCGCAAGGACGCGGTGGTGTTGGCAAACGGGGTACGTCCATGCGGGACGAGGACTTCGTCGAGCATCTGTTCGTGGGATACAACCACGACTACCTCCTCTTTTTCACGGACCAGGGCAAGTGCTACTGGCTGCGGATTTACGAAATCCCGGAAGGCACCCGGACGTCGAAAGGACGCTCCATCCGTAACTGCATCCAGATTGGACCTGAGGACCGCATTCGTGCTGTTCTACCAGTCTCGAAGGAAGACTTCCGCAGCGAGGACTTCCTGAACTCGCACTACGTCCTTATGGCCACCAAGAGCGGTCAGATCAAGAAGACCCAACTGGAAGCCTTCTCCCGCCCACGAGTGGATGGCATCATTGCCATTTCCATCGACGAGGGCGACGAGCTGATTGAAGCGCACCTCACGGATGGCAGTGCCAACGTGATTATTGCTTCTTCCTCTGGCGTCTGTATCCGCTTCAACGAATCGGACGCTCGTTCGATGGGCCGCAACACTCGCGGTGTGCGCGGTATCAAACTGGCCGACGGTGCCTACGTGATCGGCATGATTGTGGTCGACGACGAAGCGCGTGATATCCTGACCATCAGCGCCCATGGATACGGCAAGCGAACGGCTCTGGAAGAGTATCGCCTCCAATCCCGTGGCGGCAAAGGCATCATAGCCCAAAAAACAACGTCGAAAACAGGCCCGATCGTGGCCATCAAGGGAGTTCTTGAAAAGAACGACCTCATGATTTCCACGGTTCAGGGCATTATGATTCGAATGGACATTGGCAGCATTTCCCGACTGGGTCGCAACACCCAGGGTGTACGCGTGATCAAATTGCGTAGCGAGGACTCGATTGCCGATGTCACGAAGATCATGGTGGAAGACGAAGAAGAAGGCCTGGATACAGCTGAAGGCTCAGCTGAGGAAGGTGTCGACGCCCCGCCTGCCGATGCTGACGGCACCGTTGATCCGACCGAAGATGATCCCGACGACGCTGAGGACGCTTCCTGATACAGCTTGATCGGACTTCTCAGGATCTCTATCCCTCATCCTCCGTTAGGCTCGATGAGCATCGTACGTGCATCTAAAGCACGTTATTCCCGTATCTGCCTCTATTCTATATCGGAAGCACACAACCAACTCTCATGCTGAAACGACTCTCCCTACTTGCGGTCGCGCTGCTTTTCGCCGCGACCACATCCAACACGACCTTCGCCCAGGATCTGACCTCGGCCGAGGACGTCATCAAAGCACACATTGAAGCGACCGGAGGAGAGGCCTCCTGGAATGCCGTCGAAGACATGTATGCAGAAATCGAGGTTGTTGCCGTCACTCCGATGGGTAATATCACTCTCGAAATGAAAACGTGGTCCATTTTTCCGGGGTACGGATTTACGGAAATGGGCCTTGTGGCTGGCCCGGACGGCATCCCAGCCGAGGCAGTGGCCATGAAAGCCTATTACACGCCTCTCGAAGGATGGATTGAGCAAGGCGGACAGCGCCAGGACATCAAATCGCTTCCCCCAGCTGCACGTGAGCAGTTCATGCGCACGTCTCCCAAATCCGAGTTGACGCTTCTCGGTGGTGACAGTGAGCTGACGCTCAAAGGAGATTCGACGTTCAATGAACGCTCTGTTTATGTAATCGGAGCAAATCAGTTTGGGATGGACGCCGAGCTGCTGGTAGACAAGGAAACACTGATGATCCTTGCACAGTCAGCTGCAGGTGCCACGACGACCATGGCCGGCTACCAGGAGGTGGACGGGTTGCTCTTTTCCATGGGCCAAACGGCAGTAACCCCTCAGGGAACGCAGACAGTTACGATCAAGAAGATTGAACTCAATACAGGTATGACGCCTGGAGAACTTGCCGGCAAGTCCGGTGCCCGACGCCAGGCCATGCCCGAATAAGTCTTCAAGCTGAATGTGAGCCGGAAGCAGTCCTGGTTCAAAAAGAATCGGGGCGGCGATCTTTGATCGCCGCC
>CALIKL010000030.1 GCA_938018055.1 uncultured bacterium | reverse complement strand
TCGCCCATCTGGAACGATTTATTCCAGCGGTGGAAGAGGCTGAGCATGTTCGACAAAAGGTGCGTTCCAATGGTCACTTCAAAGACTTTCCGCCGGAAGTATGATGACTTCCGGTTCGATCAAGGCTCGTCAATCGGCATGCTTTGGACAAGCCCGGATCCCGCGTTGATAGCGACTGAACTCGAGGGTAAGGACCCTTCCGCGGGGGAACCCGCACTCCCGTCGGAGGATTCATAGGAGCTACGAGTGCAGGGTTGAGGCTTGTCACTCCCTACTTCATTAGGATCACAGATATGTCGGATCAGCGGACATCAGCAGACATCTTCGGACAACTCGAGTTGATCCGTTCGCAGTTGTCACGGATTCATCATGATCTGAATAACCCGCTCTCTGTTATCTCAGGAAATGCGGAGTTGCTGGCCGAGCTGTCCCGTGCGCTCGGAGTGGATGAAGACCTGGGCGGCCCTATTGACGATCTGACGACCGCCGTTGACCAGCTGACCGAAAATGTGGACCGACTCCTTGCGGTTCGAGGTCTGCTCAGCGAGTTGACCAAACAGCTCGACGGGACTTCCTGACCATACCGCAGTCCTTGCAGGAACATCCTCCCCCAGACGCCTATTATGCACCGCGACCAATCCTGATCAACTTCCTTCTCTCGACCCGGGGGAAGCGAGCGACAGGACCACTTTTAGGTAATCGTGCACCGACCAGGCTCTCAAGGGTCCGGTTTCTGATTCGTCAATCAATCTGATGGCAAATTCGTCCTGGGTATTCCGCGCCGAGAAGAGTGCGCTCCGGAATGGTCTGGCTGAAGCTCATGTATGCAGAGCTGCTCCACGAGTGTATTCCGCGTGGGAGCGTCAGCTGACGTGGATGGCCGTGGTATTGCTTTTGGCATCCCTGTTGCCCACGATTTCCCGTGCACAAGTATCGGTCGTGGAAGAAAGCCGCACAGCGCAAGGCGTTGTTCTCGCATTCGAGTTCACATGGGACCAGTCGCTCACGGCATTTGTCGATTCATCGAGTATCACTACGTGGAACCACGCGGCGCTCGCTGTTGCTTCCGGAGGACTACTGACGACGTCGCACCTCCTACCGTTGCCTTCGAAGTCGTTCCCCAACGTTCAGCTTCTGGCCCGCGACTATGACGAGCAAGCAGTGGCCGTAGCCCTGGACGCGGATGACCCATGGGCAAGCCGTGGTGAGGTTTGGGCTTCGGGTCTTGGAACAACGCGTAAACGGCATGTTGTCAACGTCGTGACCATGCCGTACCGGCTGAATCCTGAATCAGGTAGTATGGAGCGATTGCGGCGCCTGGTGGTGGCGGTCAATTACACCGACGCGCCGAATGCTTCTGCTCGAACCCTGATGCCAAAGAGGGTAACGGACAGCATCCTCGGAAGTGGGACCCTGTTTCGGCTTTCCATTCAGACGGACGGCATATACCGAATCTCCCGAGAACTGTTGACCAGTCTGGGGCAGAATCCTGACTTGATCGACCCTCAGAATGTCCAACTTTTCGGAAATGGGGGTCGTCCGCTGCCAGAGCTTGTCAGTGCAGATCGAATTGAGGATTACCGCGAGATTCCGGCAGTGCGAATCGGTGGTGGTGACGGACGGTTCGATGCATCTGATGCCGTCCTTTTTTACGCGTCCGGACCTTCCGGATGGGAGTGGACCGATGCTGGATATGAGCATTTCGTCCACCCCTTTTCCAATGAGAATGCGGTCGTGCTTCGATTGGGAAGCGCTCCGGGCGTTGACCTTGAGACACTTTCGGACGGATCGACGGCTTCGGCACCTGTGTTTGCTACGACCGAAGGGCGACATTTTATTGATTTCGAAGAGGCTCTTTGGTCTCGCGAACACGGAAGTGGTCACGATTGGATGAGCAATCGGATCCGTCCCGGAAACGATCGAATCCTCTTTACCGACTTGACGCTGCCTGGTCTGCTCGCCGGGACGGTCGATTTCGATGCTCGGGTGGCCATCGCCTCCAATCCGCGCGCAACGGTGGCCATGCTGGCCGATGGTGTAGTGCTTGGACAGCGCACGGCTCCGACCATCGTGACCAATAGTGCCGAGTCACCCGCCGCATCGCCGGCTCTGATGTCTTTCGTCCAGCAGGTTGCGGCGGGACAACCGTTGAACGTGTCCATGCGATTATTGAATCAGTCCAATGACCCGCAAGCGGCGACTGATTGGATCCGCATGACCTACGAACAGTCCCTGTCATCTACGGAAGACTGGCTGCAGTTTGCGACCCGGCCGGGTCAGGGCAGTGCACAGCGGATGCAGCTTTCTGGCTTCAGCGAAACACCCAAGGTGTGGGACGTGACCGGCGGGCTCATGCGACACGCGTATTTCGTTGAAGGATCGGGCGGGACCCATCTGGCTCATGTTCCTTTGATCGGGACAGGCGATCGTCCCAGAGAACTTGTCGCCTTTACGGACGCTGTTATCCAGAACATCGAGGGTGATCAGGCGCGTAGCCTCAACAATCAGAATTTGCGCGCCATCACCTCATGGCCAGACCTGGTCATTGTGACGGCCGAGGCGTTTGCGCCGGCGGCCGAGCGCTTGGCTGATCATCGTCGTTCCCAGGGACTCGAAGTGACCGTTGTTACGCAGGAGCAGGTGTTCAATGAGTTTTCTGGCAGCGTCCCCGATGTGCGTGCGATACGGGATTACATGGCGTTTCTGTACGGTAGGACAACCAACCCGGATCTACTTCCTCGGTATCTCTTGCTTTACGGCGATGGTCACTATGACTATCGCGGACTTTCCGGACTGCAAGATGCCCAGGAGAATCACGTATTCCCGTTTGAAACGGAGGAATCGCTGCGCACGGTCGGTACCTACACGTCGGATGACTATTTCGGATTGCTCGATCCGGATGAAGGAATCTGGGAGTTCGTATCCATTCAGCACCGGTCTGAGGAGCGGCTCGATATTGGGGTCGGACGCCTTACGGTTCAGACAGCTGCTGAAGCATCAGTGATGGCTGACAAGTTGATCCGCTATGATGACCCGGCAACGTTCGGAACCTGGCGATCGACGTACACCGCCATCGCAGATGATGGACCGACTGGGCTTTCCGCGCAGCAGAACGACGCAGACCTGCATTTGACCAACATTGATCAAGTCGTCCAGTACATCGCGGACGAGGTCTATCCGTCGATCAACATGAACAAGATCTACGGCGAGACCTATGATCGTGTTTTCTTGAATGGCTACCGCATTCCGGAGGCCCGTCGAGACATTCTCGACGCTATCGAGCGGGGGACCCTGGTTGTTAACTACAGCGGGCATGGTGGTCCTGACGGGTTGGCGCAGGAAGCCATATTCACGCGTGAGGATGCTGCAGCACTTACCAATGGAGATCGACTTCCCATCATGATCACTGCCACGTGCTCCTTTGGCTGGTGGGATCTGGAAGAGGGGCAGAGCGGCGCTGAGGTCATGCTTCTGAATCCGGAGGGCGGGGCCATAGCTTTGCTGACGTCCGTGCGGCTCGCCTATACCTCGGCGGGACAGAACACGTTGAATGCCGGGTTGAATCGGGCATTGAACCGCGAAATGTTTATTCGTGACGACGGGACGGCGCGTCGCCTGGGAGATATTCTCCGATTGACCAAGAACACGGACGTGGGTCTGGAAGGAAACAGTCGCAAGTTCAATCTGCTGGGTGATCCGAGCATGCAGCTAGGAATTCCTGAAGGGCAGGCGGCAGTTGAAACCCTGTCCGGGATTGCGCTCGATGCGGTGACGGGTCAGATGAGGGCGTTGGACAAGGTGGTGATCGAAGGCAGCATCAAAGGGGCAGATGGACTGATCGATGCATCTTTTGACGGATTGGTAAACGTGTCTGTCTTCGACGCAGAGCGTCAAGTCGCCATCCAGGAACGACGCTTTCACATCGAGCCATTCTTCAGGCAGCGTGAAGACCTGCTCTGGCGCGGAGATGTGCGGGCGCAAGCCGGACGTTATCGGGCCGAGTTCGTGGTCCCCAAAGACATCAGTTACACGAACCTGCCTGGACGCATAGCGGTCTATGCGGTCGACGAGAACTCGCAGGCGCTTGGCTATACGGAGAATTTTCTCGTGGGTGGGACATCCGATTCACCACCGGATGACCAACAGGGACCCGACATCGACCTCTACATCGGTGATTCCACCTTTGTGTCGGGCGCAACGGTACCTGAGAGTCCTGAATTGATTGTTGCCCTCTTTGACGATTCTGGAATCAACACCGTGGGAACTGGCGTCGGTCACGAAATCCTGTTGTCCGTTGATGGAGACCAGGAGGGAGCCGTCGACATTGGATCGGCTTTTGTTGCTCAGCCTGATTCTTACCAGGAAGGAGAGATCCGCTGGAAACTCAATGACCTTGAAGCCGGTCCCCATACGATAAGTGTACGGGCGTGGGATGTACTCAATAACTCAAATACTGCCGAAATCTCATTTTCTGTGGCAAATGATGAGGTATTGAACGTATTCAATGTGTATAACTATCCGAACCCCATGAACCGGGAAACCCGGTTCGTGTTTGAACATAATCAGCCGAGTGGCACACCGGCTGAAGTCCAGATTCGCATTTTCACGCTTAGCGGACGACCCATACGAACCATACATTCGGACGAAGCCCTTCCTGAGGGTGTTCTCGGCAGCGGGCCCCTTATGGTCCATTGGGACGGAAAAGACGACGATCTGGACCGCCCGGCAACCGGGATCTACCTTTATCGTATCAGGATGGCAATCGATCAAGGTAATGGCGAACGGCAAGTGAGCGAGCACGTGGAAAAGCTCGCTATCATCCGCTGAAATGATTCATCAATCGCGAGTACGCATCGAATAACTGTTACTGGAACGCACTACTTTTCATGATCATTCCCCATGGGAATGCATCCTGAGCCGCCGCCGGCGGTAAGAGAGTGGATGCCGCACAACAGAAAACACGGTATCCACGGCGTGTCCCCGGATGGGTTCATCCGGCATACACCTGACACCATCATATTATCGTTCGATGTACGAAATGACTCGTGAGCTTGTGAACAACAGCACCCGCCAGACCCCTTGCGCCACCTCTGGAAAGACCTTCGCACCTCGTGTGCTGCCTTTCTCTATGGCCGTGATCGTGGTGCTTGCCATGTTCATTCCCGGACAGGCACTTGCCCAGGTCGGCGGTTCGGCTGTGGTATTCCTTAAAATTGAGCCCGATAGCCGCGCTTCCGGTATGGGTAACGCAGGCGTTGCCCTGGCCGACAACGCCAGTGCCATGTTCTGGAACCCGGCCGGCTTGGCCTTCCAGACGGGAACGGAAGCTGCCATCACCCACTCGGCATGGCTACCGGAATTCAACGCAGATCTCTTCTACGAGTACCTGATCGCCAAGCACAATGTGCCGGGTTGGGGTACGTTCGGTGCCCATCTGACCTATCTCTTCCTTGGCGAGCACGAGGGGCGTGACGCGCAGAACAATCCGACGGGGACGTTCCGGTCGTATGACTTGGCTGCCGGCCTTTCGTACGGAACGAAGCTGAGTGAACAGTTCGGTATCGGTACCTCCGTCCGTTTCATCTATTCGAACCTGGCTCCAGGTCAGGTAGTAGGGGCTCAGGAGACCAAGGCCGGCGTTTCGACAGCGTTTGACCTGGCCGGTCTCTACCGCTCGAAGCCGTTCTCCATGGGTGAAACCATGAAGGGAACGTTGTCTGCTGGATTCAACCTGGCCAATATGGGCCCGAAAATTCAGTATTCGGACAATGCACAGGCTGATCCGATTCCGACCAACCTGCGGTTCGGTTACGCATTCAAGATGGACTTTGACGAATACAACAGTCTTACGTGGGTCACGGACTTCAACAAGGACCTGATTCATTACTCGGGCACGGATTCGACCTCGTATCAGGCAGATCCATTCTACAAGGCCATCTTCTCGTCTTGGCAGTCCATCGATGTTCGAACGAATGCTTTGGCAGACGATCAAGCGGAATTCACCAGCCTCGGTGTCATTAATCAGTTGACCATCGGAACGGGCCTCGAGTATTGGTACAACAACCTGTTTGCCCTGCGTGCAGGCTACTTCTACGAGAACCCGGACAACGGAAATCGTAAGTACATGACGCTTGGAGCGGGTGTCCGTGTGAACATCATCGGAGTAGACTTTTCCTACATCTACGCTGAGCAGGATTCACCGCTGGCCAATACCATGCGATTCTCGATGCTCGTAGATTTCGCGAAGTAATCCATTCGGAGCGCCCCACCTGACGTCGGTGATCACGACCTTAGGGGCATCACAACAGCTGTTTTCAACAGCCGCTGATTAGCGCACAGGCTGAATTCGCGTTCGACATGACCGTACCCCCAACGACCGGACCTCGATTTAGCGTGGTCCGGTTCGTTTTTCTGGTTCTGCTGCTTCTCGCATCCGAGGTCGCTCCGGCCTTTGGGCAAGCGCCTTCACACGTCGATGTTGTGGCATTGATGGTGGAATTCCAACCGGATACCACCCGTTTCACCACGGGTGATGGAACGTATGACGGGATCCTCTTCGAAGGCGTAGAATCGCCCTCCATCGATCCGCTTCCACACAATGATGCCTATTTCAAGGCTCATTTAAGATTCCTCGAGCATTATGTAGACCGCGTATCAGATGGTCGCATGTCGGTCTCAACGCATGTACTTCCAGGCCTAGTGCGCGTCTCCAATCCTATGGGGGTGTACAGTCCTACGGGGTTGGATGCTGGATCGGATGCGGAGCTCACGAAATTGTCAGCCTTGGTAACTGAGGCGTGGTCACTGGCTGATCAGAGTGCCATGTCCCTCCCGGCAGGACTGGACCCGGCGACCACGGCTTTCATCATTTTCCATGCGGGCGTAGGCCGGGATATCGAACTTGTAGGCACGACGCTGGACAAGACGCCAGAAGATATCCCGTCGATCTATTTCGACCAGCGAGCCTTGGACAGGCTAGGTGCCTCTGGGGTCACCATGGACGGTATTCCCGTCACAAACAGCCTGGTAATCCCGCGTACCGAAAGTCGTTTGGGTGTGAATCCGTTGACGTCCGATCCATTTTTGATCGAGCTGTCCATCAATGGATTACTGGCGGCGAGCTTCTTCAATTACCTGGGTGTACCGGACCTCTTCAACACGGAAACCGGAGATTCCGCCATAGGACCGTTCGGTCTGATGGATGCGCTGGGAATTTTTGCATACAGCGGACTGTTTCCGCCCGAACCTTCGGCATGGACGAAGCAGTTTTTGGGATGGGAAACCGAGGTGAGGAGTCTCGACGGAGGCAGTTCTGGTACCCATCAGTTGGCACATGCTGGGAGTCCTGACCAGAACGATATGGCCAGGATACCGATTTCGAGTTCTGAGTACTTCCTTGTCGAGAACCGCCACCGTGATCCGGACGAAGACGGCGTCCGTTTAAACGTTTGGACGCACGAAGGCGAGCAAGAGGTGGTCTTTCAAAATGGGGACCCCGAGTTCAATGACCAGACGGTTTCCGGTTTTCCCGGAGGCGTGGTGCTCTCTGTGGATGACTATGACTTTGCATTGCCGGGTGGCTTGGATGAGAACAATAACCCATTGCTGGGCGGTATCCTCATCTGGCACATCGATGATAATCGTTTGCGAGAGGGCCTCCCGAGTAATCGGGTGAATGCGGATCGCAATGCAAGGGCCATCAATCTTGAAGAGGCAGATGGGGCTCAGGATATCGGATTCGGCTCCGGCGCGAGCTTCTTCGGCCCTCGATTCGATCTGGGAACGCCGTTCGATTTCTGGTTTGAAGGCAATCCGGTGATGGTGCGTACGAGCCGGGGACAGGACATCCGCCTTTACGAAAACCGATTTGCAGAGTATACTGAGCCCTCGAGTCTGAATAATGCAGGGGGTGAGAGTGGCGTTACCCTGTCCAACTTTTCGGCCTCCGCCCCGATCATGACCTTCGACGTCAACCGGGGAAATGCTGGAGAATTGGTGGCGATGGAGGATGGGTTTTTGCCATATGGCTACACCAGACCATCCGTTCAGGAAGGTGTATTGATGGTCGATGCGTTTACCGGTCTGCAATGGGCCTGGCATGATGATGTCTGGGTCGGCCCGTGGACATGTTCAGGGCAGACCGAGCCCATCCAGCCCGTGGTTTTGGGAGGCCTCGTTTTTTACATCACTGAAGAGGGATTTTTCAGTAGTGGAGACTCAATAACATCTCTGACCTGCCCCGCAGATGCCTTACATCTGTTTCCGTCTGGTACCCGAACGTGGACAACCCCAAGCATAGAATGGGTTCAGGTCCCAGGTGAATTGCGTTTCTATGCGGGGGTTGAAGACCAAGCTGGGCCCGGTTTGATGGTCGTCGTGGTTCACGAAGATGGACGTGTGGATCATTCCAAGATTCAGTTGCCCGAACCAGCGCGGTTCATATTTGTGGAGGATCGAACCAGTCCGCAGATCTTGATTGTCACAGAGGCGGGGGTACGTGACGCACGAGGTGTGTTGGTGGCGGGTGTTGATCTTTCCGGCATTGACGAAGCTGTCATGGCAGGAACAGTGAGCGATTGGCAATTGGCTTGGACAAGTGACGAACAAACCAGTGTGGTGCATCTGTTCGGTGCTTCAGGCGATGCGGTTCAAATCAGTCCAGCTGGTGCGTGCAAGCCGGCCTTTCCTGAATGGCGAGACCTTGACGCAGACGGGCGCCTCGATCTTTCGTTTGCATGTGATGCCAGTATTCAGGCCGCCCACGATTCGGGAGCCTTCTTGAGAGGGTATCCGCTAAGCCTGGACGCTGCCGTAGTTGCACAGCCCATTTTTGGGGAAGATGCTGCTGGTAGCACGGTCGTCGTCACGCGAACTGCCGAAGGGTACGTCGAAGGCTACAGACTGTCTGATTCTCGATGGGATGCCATTGTGGGTTTCCCTTTTTCTGCAGGGACCCCGATAAACGTTCCTCCCTTGATTGATGGTAATGTGGTGACCATTCTGGAATCGAATGGCACCTTGCAGCGCTGGGGCTTCGAGATGTCGAATCCAACCAAGGCAGCCGATCCGGGTCGAATGGTTCAGCAGCCAGAACCGATCATCGAAGTAGATGAGGGAAATCGCCTCCTTGTTGGCCGTGAGACCTACAACTGGCCGAATCCCATCGTGTCTGGTCGAACCAGAATCCGATTCGAAGTACAGGAAGCTTCCTCCGTGGAAATCGACATCGTGGACATGAGCGGCGTGCTCGTGGATCAGATGGAGATTGAATCGGCCTCGGCCGGAATGCCGACAGAGATCATCTGGCAGACCGATGCCGGGAGCGGCATTTATCTGGCACGAGTCAAGGCCACCGCGCATTCGGGTGGAAATTCAGATACACGCCTCATTCGCATGGCCATTATCCGATGAATCCTGTCTCGAGACACATATCAGGGCTGTTGACGGCCTTTGTTTTGCTGCTTGGGTGGCCGGCACAGGAAGTGCGTGCCCAGGAGCCGTTGGCCTATATCGACTACGTCCGGACTGAACTGGACTGGTTCACCATTGAAACGGAGCACTTTCTGATTCACTATCACGGAGAAGAATCGGGTGCCGGCAGTCGGACCGCACAGGTTGTTGCGCGCATCGCTGAGGATATCTACGGTCCAATTACATCCTTGTATGAGCTGGAGCCTGATACGAAGGTCAGTTTCATTCTCAAGGATTACGAGGATTATTCCAACGGAGCAGCCTACTTCTTCGATAACGTGATCGAAATCTGGGCACCGGCTTTGAAGACGCCGTTCAGAGGGAATCACAACTGGCTTCGGAATGTCATTACCCACGAATTCCTGCACATGATCCAGGTGCAGAAGACCATGAAAGCCTCGCGCAAGCTGCCTTTCGTGTATCTGCAATATCTGGACTATGAGGCTGCCCGCCGGCCGGACGTTTTGTACGGTTTTCCGAACGTGATCGCTTCGTACCCCGTCCCCATTCTGAACAATCCGGCGTGGCTGGCCGAAGGTACTGCCCAGTTTCAGCGTGCGGATTTCGACTATGACCGTTGGGACAGCCACCGCGACATGTTGCTTCGCACCCAAGTCCTGGCCGGAGAAGAACTCACGCTGGAGGAAATGGGTGGATTCTATTCCCACAACAGCCTGGAACGCGAGTCGGTCTACAATCACGGGTTTGCCTTCTCTCGCTATATCGCAGACCGCTTTGGTGAGGATGCGCTGCGTGATCTCAGTGAGGCACTTGGGTCGTGGAGCAATTGGAACATGAAGCAGGCCGCGAAAGATGCATTCGGCATTCGCGGCGAGCAGTTGTACGAGGACTGGATGGCTTCCCTGAGGGCGAACTACGAAGCCAGTTCACCTCAGGGGATGCCGGTTGAGGTCCTTGAGCAAAGTGGTTTCCACAACTACTGGCCTACCACGTCTCCCGATGGATCGAAGCTGGCTTATGTATCCAATCGGGGAGAAGACTTTTCCCGTAGCGGCATATGGATCAAGGATCTGAACGGTGAGGGCGCCCATGCATCGGCCGAGCTTCTGCTCGATGTCCACGAACATGGTGGGGGAATCGGCTATACGTGCTCACTTCGCCACAAGCTCGTGCCGGTCGTGAGCGGTCCGGTCAGCTGGACGCCGGATGGGGAGCATCTTGTGTTCGCCAAGACGCAGGACACGCGTGAGGGCTTCATCGTTCTGGATCTTTACCGCGTCCACGTAGCGTCCGGGGAAAAGACCCGACTTTCACGCGGCCTGCGTGCCGCAATGCCCATCGTGAGTCCGGATGGCAAGACCGTGGCCATGGTGATTCAAGATGATGGATCCACTAATTTGGCCGTGGCCGACATGCCTACCGACGATGATCATGTCATCGAGCCAAAAGATCTCCGCTTTTTGACCAATCAGGCGGACGGGGGACAGATCACGGATCCCGTTTGGAGTCCGGATGGTGCATTTTTGTATTTCGGTTGGCAACGCGATCACGGACGGGACATTCGCCGCGTGGATGTCGAAACCGGCACGCTGGACACGGTGCTCGAAAGTGAAAATGATGAGCGGAATCCTGATTTCGACGATCAGGGCCGCATGGTATATGCTTCGGACCAGACCGGGATTTTCAACCTGTATCGACTGGAGGCCGACGGCTCGACGACAGCGCTGACCAATGTGCAAGGCGGGGCGTTCATGCCGGAGATTCAAGTAGACGGGTCCGTGATCTATTCCGACTTTACGGCTTCGGGCTATCGGATTGCGCGCCTGCCATCAGCCGAGGAAACGGAGGTGTCCAGTTATCAGGCGCCGTCCTTCTTGACAGCCTATGACATCTCGCCGCCAGCAGATCCTGCCATGGCTGAACCTTCGGATGCCGACTTGGACGTTCGTGCTTTTGACGCAGCGGGTCAGGCCGCTGAGGCGTCTCGGTACAACCCGGTGTTCACGTCGATCGCTTTCCTACCCGTTTTCCGGATTGACCAATACGTGTCGCGAGAGCGCAGTCGCACTGCCGAACGGTTACCCGATCGAAAACGCGGAGAAACCGTCTGGCGCAATACCAAGATTGGCATGTATGCCTCCACGCGCGAAGTCCTCGGTGGCATGAGCTTCTTTGGAGGTTTACTCGTCGGCCCGGGGTCAACCGATGCGTCTTCCCCGAATGATTTCTTTTCACCCTCCAACCTGCTGAATCTCGAGCGGGACGGTTTCCTGCAAATCGACTACTCACGAGGGCTTCCATTCATTTCCGGCCGTTGGAATCCTCATATTTCGGCCCAGGTATTCAACATCAGACGACAGGTTGAGGATGGACTCGATATCGAAGAATTCCCGTGTACAGCCTGTTTTCCTGAATCGACCTACGGAGATCTGACCTACAACCTGTGGGAAGTCAATTTGCTGGCTCGCAGCAAGATCAATCGATCCATGCTTGCTGAGCTTGGGTATCGCTATAGTCCCTACCGGGTCAAAACCAACAGCTTCTTTTCGAAGGAATTGAACCTGACCGTTCCGTCCAGCTCCTCGCGGTATTTCATTGGCCGAGCGTGGACGGCACGATGGACGTTCGAAGGATTCCACCCCCACATCAATAGCGATGTGGTACCAGACGGGATCCGGGCGGAACTCGAATTCGACACCGAGAGCGGGCGGCTCCTGGAAGCGTTCGATATCTCGGATGGGATTCTGCAGCCGGTGTATGAATCCAACCGAGTCAATCGTCTAACCCTTACGGCCCGTGGGGGAATGCGCCTTCCGGGTTGGGAAGGGCCGGGCACCCACGGTATTGGTTTCCGGATGCGTGCAAGCACCATCCTGGGCAAAGAAGTCGATGACTTTTACAACGACTTCGTAGGAGGTATGACAGGGGCTCGAGGGTACCCATTCTATGCCCTTGGAGGCAACGAGACCTGGTGGACGGGTCTATCATATCTCTTTCCAATTGCCCCGCGCATAAGCAAACATGCCCTGTTTTTGTATCTGGACAAGATTTACGGTCGTCTGTTTGTGGATGCCGCGATGGCATGGTCCGGCGCGTGGCCCGGATTCTCCGAGCTGCGAAAAGACGTTGGTGCTGAAGTACGCATCGGGATGGGGTCATTCTATCTGCTTCCAACAGCTCTCTTCGTGAGCACCTCCTATGGCATGGACGCGTTTGATTTTGAGCTAGACCAGGGATTCGTCACCCCAGATGGTCAGCAATCTGTTCGATACGGCAAGGAGTGGCAATGGCACTTTGGTCTACTCTTCGGGTTTGATCAGTTCTGATCGAATGGTCGAAACGCAATGAAAGCGTCGGGGTATGTTCGAAGTCCGCGCTACCCGCTGCACTTTTCTTTAACCAGTACAATCCTCCTGGTATGAATTCCACGCTAGTCATCGGAATGAGTGTCGTGATGATCGTGGTGGGCTTGGTATTCCTTCGCATGCTTTACAGTGGCAGGGAGGCTGGTGCCCCTCGCGATTTCATGGAATGGGCTGGTACGGTCCTGTCTGTTTTGTTGATCTTCTCTGCCATCGGACTCATGATCCTCGGGCGCCAGACGCAAGAAGTCGTGGACATCGGTTCGCAGCGGCAACAAGTAGCCACGGCAGGCAGCTACCAGGATGTACAGATTGAGGTGCCTGCTCCTGACTTCACGTTTGCCAACGTGGAATCAGGTGAGGAAGACCGATTAGCCGATTACCAAGGGAAAGTGGTCATTCTGAATTTCTGGGCAACCTGGTGTGCACCCTGCCGGGATGAAATTCCTGACCTCAATCGCTTGCAACGCGAATTCCCGGACGATCTGGCGATCATTTCCATCTCCGATGAGGATCCACTCCTTCTGCAGGCCTTCGAAAACGAGCTTCCACTGGAGACAGAAAGTCGCGTTTTGCCATTTGGTACGGAATTGCCGCAGCCGTTCACGGGTGCATTTGTCATTCGCCCGTCCTCGTTTGTGATTGATCGAAACGGCGTGGTGCGTCGCTACCTGCTTGGTGCCCGTGATTACGCTTTTTTCCACGGTACGGTGAAATCCCTTATTGATGAGGCGTCCTGATGCGAGAATGTAAGGTGTCCCATGTAGCCGTTTGGATGCTGGCGTTATCCATGTCGGCTTCAGGTGTTGTTGCGCAGCACCTGTCCGGGCCTCGTCTCGCAGAGACCTCGTCCGTCGTTGAGCACGGTCCACACAGCGGGGAGGACAGAGCGGAATTGACAGCTGCGTCCTTGCGTTCCATGATCCTCGAGAACGGACTCGTGCAGAATACCGGATGGTCAAAGGCGGAAAAAGAGCGCAACGTAGCGTTGGCTTTCGGCGCATCAGCGATTCTCCCTGGTGCCGGACAGTGGCTTAATGGGCAGCGGATCAAGGCCCTGGTAGCCGTCGGACTGGAAGCGGCTATCATCACGAGCTATGTGGTGACGCGAAAGAGCGGATTGGATGAGGAGGACGCTTTTCGTGCATTTGCCCACAGCAAATGGGACCCAACCAAATACGCCAGTTGGCTAAACGATTACCGCGATTACCTTATTGCCCAACATGCTGGGTCCATTTCGGCGCCCCCGGTCAACATCATCTCTGGCATAGACCTGTCCCAACCGTCTGGCTGGAGTGCTGCTGATCGTGATTTGGTGCAGGAAATGTTCAATCAGATCACGGCCATCGAGCGAGAAGCTTTTCATCCCGAAACAGGTGCGGCCTTTTCGCACCAACTTCCCGATTTTGCCGACCAACAGTATTACGAGCTGATCGGCAAGTACTTCCAGTTTGCCCCGGGCTGGGATGACTATCCGGCATGGCGAGGGACAGACGATGAGTTTCTCTCGACCATCGATCCAGAACTGACTGGTCCGGGAGGATCCAAACCCAATGTTTCCGACACGTTTTACCGGTATGCACGGGACCACGCGGATGCTCAGGACCTGCTTCGTAAAGCGAGCCGCATTTCAACGTTGCTGGTATTCAATCATGTCATTGCCGGCATCGACGCTGCCGTAAGTGCCAAGCTTTTCAATGACCGGCAGGCCCGGTGGCTTGACACGCGAATGGGCCTTGCATGGGATCCGGACGGAAAGCCGGTTCCAGTGGCCTCCATGCGCCTGACGATAGGTAGGTAGTACCTGACTCCTTCTGAACTCCAACGTCGGTCTTGACTTGGCGATGGAGCGATCCGTTCTTAGGGCAGCCTTGCAGTGGGGTAGCTTACCCTGACTGCTGCCCGTGTTGAGCGGTCTATTACTCTCCATCATCTATGCAAAACTCCACCATGGCAACTCCCTGGTTCAAGAAACTCCACTGGCAGATCATCCTGGGTCTGGTCCTCGGACTCCTCTTCGGAATCCTGGCAGCCTCACAAGGGTGGGGGCAGTTCACCAGTGACTGGATTGCGCCTTGGGGGCAGATTTTCCTTCGGGGGTTATTGCTGATCGCTGTTCCGCTGGTGCTGGCATCGCTGATCACGGGAGTAGCCTCCCTGTCGGACATGAAGAAGCTTTCCCGTATCGGCGGAAAGACCATTGCCATCTATATCGGGACCACCGTGGTTGCCCTTTGCATCGGTCTGCTTCTTGTGAACATCATGCAGCCTGGCGACAGCGTGCCTGAGGATATGCGTGAACGGTTGGAAGCAACCTTTGCCGACCAAGCAGAAGCAGGGATGGCCAATGCCGCTCAGGCAGCGGATCGCGGCCCACTGGATCCGCTGGTCAACATGGTGCCCGGCAATGTTTTCTTCGCGGCGACAAACAATCGCAACATGCTGCAGATCGTCTTTTTCGCCATTTTTGCGGGAATTGCGTTGCTCATGATTCCCAAGGACAAAGCAAGGCCGTTGCTCGATTTCTTCGACGGTCTCAATGATTTGATCATCAAAATGGTCGAGATCATTATGCTGGCAGCTCCAGTTGGTGTATTCGCACTGATGGCGGATACGATAACCAGCATTGCAGGAGACGATCTGGGTGAGATCCTGGAGTTGCTTGGGGCGCTCGGATTCTACTGTATTGTGGTGCTTCTCGGCCTGATCCTGCACATGATCCTGACCTATGGTTCGTTGGCCGTGTTCTTCACGCCGCGCTCCGTTGGGGAGTTTGCTCGCGCTTTGACGCCGGTGCAGCTGGTTGCCTTTTCAACTTCCTCATCCGGAGCCACGCTTCCGGTAACCATGGAACGCGTTGAGAAGGAGCTGGGCGTAAGCGAGGAAGTGTCGTCCTTTGTGTTGCCGCTCGGAGCAACGATCAATATGGACGGGACTGGACTGTATCAAGCTGTAGCCGCGGTATTCATTGCGCAGACCATTGGGATGGAACTGGATCTTGCCGCGCAGCTGACCATCGTGTTCACAGCCGTTTTAGCATCCATTGGGACGGCGGCCGTGCCAGGTGCTGGGATCATCATGCTCGTCATCATCCTGGAGTCGGTCGGGGTGCCAGCGGCAGGAATCGCCTTGATTCTGGGTGTCGACCGAATTCTTGATATGTGTCGTACCGTTACCAACGTCACCGGTGATGCCACGGTAGCAACCGTTGTGGCTGCGTCAGAAGGTGAACTGGAGGATTTACCCGTGGCGGCATGACCCTGGTTTTACGAGCTGCCTGAAAGTCGGG
>CALIKL010000029.1 GCA_938018055.1 uncultured bacterium | reverse complement strand
CATGCCGATTGACGAGCCTTGATCGAACCGGAAGTCATCATACTTCCGGCGGAAAGTCTTTGAAGTGACCATTGGAACGCACCTTTTGTCGAACATGCTCAGCCTCTTCCACCGCTGGAATAAATCGTTCCAGATGGGCGATCAGGTATTCGACCCGCATCGATTCGGCCCGTATTTCCAACACATCCTGCTTCTGTTCAAGCGTCAATCCAGCATTGTGCGCCACAAAGAAAGAGAGGCGATCCCGATCTTCATACAGAGATGGCGAGGGCGTCCGTCCCGCCAATTCCAACAGCTTGATATGCTGGGCAATCAGGCGATCCACCATGTTGGGGTTTTGAGCCGCCTTCAGATCTGTAACGGGCTCGACATCGGCTGACATCCATGCATGACGATTATGCACTTCGGATATGCGGAATCGCTCCTGACCCGTTACAATCACATTGCTGGAGCCGTCATCAAACGTTTCGGTCACCTTGGAGACCAATGCCGTGCACCCCACTTCTTTGAGGACACCATCGGTCCTGAGAACGACGCCAAACGGGGTATCGTTTTCAATCGATTGCGCAATCATCGCCTTGTAACGGTCCTCGAAAATGTGCAATGGAAGTACCTCGTTGGGATAGAGAACTACTTCGAGGGGAAACAGGGGGAGCGTCTCCATGTAGGCGCGTCAGGTTGATGTCAGATAAATAAGGAGGTAGTGCAACTGTCCGAGCCGCAGCTGGTGCCGGGTGTCCTGCCAGCGATGCTCGTTTCTTCCGGTTTTTCATCCTAGGTTTGATCAAAGATGAGGGCCGCGAGAGCTCCTTGGTACCCTTTCACCGCACTCTCATTTTTTTCGACACCGTCATTCCACGCTCATCATACGTGCGACATTGTAGCGCTCGCATAACACACCTGATCCCTTTGCATCACAGCCATGACGCCTGGAGTCTGATTGTCGGCAGGGTATGGCTGTGCATCGCATTGCTTAGCACGTTGCAACTGGTTGATGATGCGCAAGCGCAGGATGTCTTTGGATCCCTGGACGATCCCTCCGAACAGACACGATCCGCTCGATGGGACGCATTCACTGAATTTACTGGAGCCACCGGGTTCTCTTTGATTGGTCCTCAGTGGAGAGGCGTCGGTCGTTTTGATGTTACTTCCCGCGGTTCGCATCATGCCTTTCGAATGGAAAGCAGCTTCCGCTCCGGGGTCTACGGCACATACGATCCCGAATCGGATGAGTGGCGAGACGTACTGAGAACACTGGATCATCTCCGCTATCAACCGCTTGGCAAGGGTCGATATGTCCGCCTGGGAACGCTCAACCGCACCCGGTTCGGGAGTGGTCACCTGGTCAACTTCTTCTCAACCGAAGCATCCTGGGACGACCGCAGTGTCGGAGCTGAAGTCCGCCTGCACGGTCAGCACCAGACGCTGGAAGCATTCACCTCCGATATCACTCGTCGGGCAACCACCGGCGCGCGCCTTGCGCTTTCCCCTTTTTATCATGGGCGACCAGGCATTACGTCTCTGCAAGTTGCCGCCGCTGTGATTCAGGATGAGCGGGCAAGAACCGATACCGGTAACCCATTCAAGGCCTTCGAAGGGGAAGTCCGGATGACCGCCTACAGGAATGGCAGTTTCGATTTCGTCCCATTTGCAAGCGTCGCGTGGCTACCTGACTACGGACAGGGCTTGCTGGTGGGAGCCAATCTGGAAAATGCCAACTTCATTGATCTGGCTCGCCTGCATCTCTCCCTTGCCCTGCACTACAACAGTTCAGACTTTCGACCGGCCCTGTTCGGCGCTTTTTATGAAGTGAGCGGCCCTGGCCGGGGAATTGCAGCCGATGGTAAGGAAGGAAGGCAGACTTGCCCTTGAGGGAGATCAAACGTGGAAATTCCATTCTGTTCGAATCCCGCATCCTGTTCTTTGAGCGGCTTGAATTCTGGTATGCCTTTCAACGCTATCATGGAACCCAACGCTTGAGCGAATATCACTTGCGATTGCAATTCCACGCACGCGATGTCAGAATTTCTATCGCCCAGGACCGTCGGGGGTTGAAAGGATTCACGTCTCTCTTTGGCGATCTGGGTGCAGAAAATCGCATGCGATTCCAGTTCGACCTGCGGCTGCTTCGACAAGTTTGGGTCCTGATGGATGCTCATTACACGTACCGTGTGGCCGCGTCCACGTCAGGCCAGACGTTGTATTCCATCCAGCGGCGATTCGATCCTGTCATTGGGCTTAGAGCCCGGTTTTGACGAGAAGAAATAATGGTTTCATAACTCGATCTCTGAGCCTTTTTTAGGCAGCCTATCCGTAAGATGCCCCAACCATTCACCAACCCCGTCCGATAGTCTCCCTTGAGTTCAGACCGATCAACCATTCTTTTTCTCTGCACCCACAACAGCGCCCGCTCCCAATTGGCCGAGGCGCTCATGCGTCACCATTTTGGAGATCGCTTTGATGTTCGCAGCGCCGGAACCGAAGCGACACGCGTCAAACCGGAAGTCCTCATTGTGCTGGCAGAAGCCGGGGTGAGTGCGGACGGACTTTCCTCCAAAACCATCGATGGTCTTGGCGACTGGGAGGCTGACTTTGTTGTTACCGTATGTGACGATGCTCGGGAGCATTGCCCTTACCAGCCAGGACGCAAAGCCACCATCCACAAGGGTTTCCTGGATCCATCACGGGTAACATCCAGCACCGAAGAGCGCGTAGAAGCCTTTCGACAAGCTCGCGACGAAATTGCAGCTTGGCTCCTGGATCAATTCTCGCACTAGCAAGCCAGAACGTGTTCCTCCGGGTAACGTCAGGGATCGATTACCTGAATCAGTTGGGCTTCCAGCCTGAAATCTGATTGATCAGGAATCCGGCCAACTGATCGGCAGCTATGCGGTCTTGCTGCATGGAATCACGATGGCGAACCGTCACGGAGCCGTCCTCCAACGAATCCCCGTCGACCGTGATGCAAAATGGGGTACCCACTTCGTCCATTCGACGATAGCGACGTCCAATGGCGCCTTTTTCATCGTAGAACGTATTGAAGTGCTGCTTCAGTTCGTCCTCGATTTTGTGGGCGAATTCTGGCATGCCTCCCTTCTTGACCAGCGGCAGAATACCCACCGTGATGGGGGCCAGACGCGGGTGGAATTTCATGACCGTACGGCTGTCTCCTTCGAGCTCCTCTTCCCTGTACGCTTCGCAAAGAAGCGTCAAGATGGTGCGATCGAGACCGACTGACGTTTCCACGACGTACGGGATATACTTCTCGTTGGCCTGCTGATCAAAGTATTCCATTTTCTTCCCGGAATGCTCCTGGTGAGCCTTCAAGTCGAAGTCCGTACGGGAATGGATTCCTTCAACTTCCTGCCATCCAATCGGGAATTCGTACTGGATATCCTGAGCTGCATCTGCATAATGCGCCAGCTTTTCGTGCTCGTGCCAACGCAGCTTGGATGCCCGGATACCGTTGTCAAGGTGCCACTGCATGCGCTCTTCCCGCCACTGCTCGAAGGCCTCCATCTGCGCGCCAGGCTTGACGAAGTACTGCATCTCCATCTGCTCGAATTCGCGCATCCGGAAGATGAATTGCCGCGCCACGATCTCATTGCGGAAAGCTTTTCCGATCTGAGCGATACCGAACGGCACCTGGTGACGACCCGTCTCGCGCACGTTGTGGAAGTTGACAAAGATTCCCTGAGCCGTTTCAGGCCGCAAATAGATCTTGTTGTCCGGATTGGAAACTGGCCCAACCGTGGTATCGAACATGAGGTTGAAGTGACGCACCTCGGTCCAGTCGAACATGCCCGAGTCAGGTGAGCGGATCTCCTCACCCATGATCACGTCGTAGAGCGCCTTGGCTGAATCCTCAGCATTCAGAGCGTCTACCAGCGCCTGATACACCCGGTCAGCATCCTCATCCTTTCCTTTGCGGCGAAGCCGGTCGATATGTCCCTCAATGAGCTGATCGGCACGGTAGCGCATCTTGGTCGTCTTATCGTCAATCAATGGATCGTTGAAGGCATCCACGTGCCCTGATGCCTTCCACGTCGTGGGATGCATCAGAATGGCAGCGTCCAGGCCCGAGATATTCTCGTGACGATGAACCATCGCGTTCCACCAACGCTGCGTGACGTTGCGCTTCAGCTCCACGCCCAAAGGCCCATAATCATAAGTGGCCGAAAGCCCGCCATAGATTTCAGAGGACTGGAAAATGAAGCCACGGCGCTTCGATAGAGAGACGATCTTTTCGAACAAGTCGGACATGTCAGCCGATTGGAAGGGAATGGATGGGATCAGGAAGCACGAAAGGTACGCACTGGACGATCTGCCTCCCGCATCCGTCCTTTGAAAATCCTGCCGATCTTTTCCGTGGTCGGCTGTGCACCCGTCACCTCCGCGCTGGCAGGATCAAGGAGTCAGCAATCCCCTCTGGGCCATCGACGTGAACGTATCCGAAGCGATGATGACGTGATCACGCAACGGAATCCCCACTACCTGACCCGCCAGCACGATTTGACGGGTGACGGCAACGTCTTCCTTGCTGGGTTCGGGATTTCCGGACGGATGGTTATGAATGCAAATGACAGCAGCAGCATGATCCAGGATGGCTCGCCTGAATATCAAGCGCGGCTCCACAATGCTGGACGCGATACCGCCTTCGGATGCCACGAAATCGCCAATTCGTACATGGGCTGTATTCAACAGGATGACGCGGAAGATTTCCCGTCGGAGGTCAGCCATGATGGGAGCATACTCCCGATGGACATCAGACGGAGATCGAAACGTGACAGACGCCTCGCGTGGGGTTCGCCGGAGGCGACGACCCAACTCGAAAGCGGCAGCCAGACGAGCGGCTTTTCCCGGGCCGATGCCTTCGACGCGGGTGAAATCCCTGACACCTTGGGCGGCAAGGTCACGGAGAGAGGACGCTTCGTGCATCAGCCGATTGGCCAGATCAAGACTGGTCCGCTGGCGCACACCGGTACCGAGCAGGAGAGCCAAGAGTTCGGATTCACTGAGCACATCTGGGCCATGCACAAACAGCCGTTCCCGCGGCCACCCTGCTCGTTCTCTGCCCATGCCATCAACCCGTTTCGTGCCTTGGTTTCCGATTCCATGACACAAACGCGTTGCGCACGTGACCTCAAGACAGCAAACCGGGAACTATCGCGATGGGATCAGGCCGTTCAGTAAGTCCTCATTAGAGGGGCTTTGTTGCATGTGTCGCTGAAGAGCCTGCATCGCGTCCAAAGGGGAACGACTATTCAAGGCACGGAACAGTCGGTGATGCTGATCGATCAGGTCACGATCAATGAGCAGCTCTTCATTGCGGGTACCACTTTTGCGCAAATTGATGGCTGGGTAAATACGTTTGTCAGCCATTTCGCGGTCCAGTACGATCTCAGCGTTTCCAGTACCCTTGAACTCCTCGAAAATGACCTCATCCATGCGACTGCCCGTATCAACCAGCGCAGTTGCAATAAGTGTGAGCGATCCGCCGTGCTCGATATTCCGGGCAGCGCCGAAAATCTTTCGGGGAATGTTCATTGCTCGCGCATCCAGACCACCTGAAAGCGTGCGGCCACTTCCCTGCTGATACAGGTTGAAGTTGCGTCCCAGTCGGGTCAGTGAATCGAGGAGCATCACTACGTCCTTGCCCATTTCGACCAGACGCTTGGCGTACTCCAGCGAAAGCTGCGAGACGCGAACATGGTTATCCTCGCCCCGGTCATTGGACGAGGCAAAGAGCGTTGCACTTGTCGTGCGCTTGAAATCGGTTACCTCTTCCGGGCGCTCGTCCACGAGCAACGCCACCAGTTCTACTTCCGGATGATTCTCGGTTATGGCGGCCGCGATTTCTTTGAGCAAATACGTCTTGCCCGTGCGAGGAGGCGCTACGATAAGTGCGCGTTGACCTTTCCCGATCGGAGAGGCCAGATCGACGATTCGGGTAGTGAAATTCGTTGGCGACGTGACCAGGTTCAGTTTTTCATCAGGATAGACGATATGCCCCTTGTCAAAATCTTTGGTCCGTGCCCAGTCCTCTGGCAGGAGCCCCATCACCTTTTCCACCTTGCTGACCTGCCAATCGCCCTTTCGGCCCTGGCGGAGCTCCCCGTCAAAAACCACCCCATCCCGCAACTTGTGACGTTTGATAAGCTGTGGTGAAACGAATGGATCGGAATCCCCTTTAGGCAAGTCATGCCGGAATTCGCGGGCGAAACCGAACCCCTTGTCTCCGATCATTTCCAGCACGCCTTCGAAGGGTTTGGTTTCCCCTCCTCCGCGGCCTCCACCTCCTCTGTTGTTCCGGGAACGGTTGCGAGAATTATTGTTGCGTCGATTCGAGCGATTACCGCCCTGGCCTTTGGATCGATTTCCTGATCCTCGGTTGGACGACCTGTTTGAGCCCTGATTGGACATGAGGTGACATGAAAAGTGAGAAATTCAGAGCGCAGGCATCGAATAGGAGTCGGGGGATAAGACAACCACGATCACTATCTTTCCACCCTGCCTGCCGTGCGGCATACTATAGCGGTGTGCTCAGCTTGCCAGTGTCTTCTTCCTGCTGGCGTGTTCATTCGCCTCCTCGAAATGATGGAGGCTGCTTGGAACGCCAAACGGGTCAGGATGCATTCGCCACCGGATCGGCAAGCGTTGAATCCCTTTTCCGCCCCAGGTGGGTGCACCTCGGAGCGGGAGATAATGAGATAATATAGCGGGAAATCGCCCCGCCGACAACGAATACCCCATGAGACTCGATCAAAATCCGGATTCGGAAGACGGGAATCGTGTCGGTGTCGCCGAAAGAAGCATGGCGGGATCTACCCCTGAAGCTTTGCCAGAATCCATCGTGGACGTCAGCGTTGAAGGGATTTCCATGCCTGTTCATGTCGAGGTCCACGGCCCCCTGGACGGATCGCGCATCCTGGTTCTGCATGGCTGGGGAGCATCCACTGAGCACATGCGAGGGCTGATCAACCACCTGAAACCAGACCATAGAGTCGCTGCTGTTGACTTTCCTGGCCACGGAAGATCGCCTGCACCGGCTCATGGGTACGGTATGGAAGGCCATCTGGATGTAGTGGATGCGGTTCTCGAACATCTAGGCTGGAGCGTATTCAGCGTGATCGGGCACAGTAACGGCGGAAGAGCCGCCATCAGCTGGGCTGCAACGCGCGCTGGAAACCGAAGGGTTACCTCCATGACCCTGATTGCGCCCTCAGGCATCCGTAGACGACGCACCGCAGCCTATTACGTCAGGTCCTGGACTGCCCGGATACTGAAAGCGCCCTTTCAAGTACTGCCGGGGCCCATCCGCCGGGCAGGTCTCGATTGGCTGCGTCACTCCTTGTTTTGGCGAATGTTGGGATCTTCGGACTACCGGTCCCTGGAAGGTCCCATGCGGGAAACCTTCGTCCGCACAGTGAATCACTATGTCAGCGATCTCCTCCCCGACGTCCCCTGTCCCGTGTTATTGATCCGCGGTGACGCAGACCATGCAATTACCCACGAGCAATTGGCGACCATGCAAGCCGGCCTGACGGATGCAGGTCTGTACACCATCCCCAATGCGGGACATTTTGTACAGGAAGAGCGCCCCGATGTGATCGCTGAAGCCGTACGTACGCTGATATCGAAGTGACCCCACTGACCATCATAGCATGTCTGATTGCTTCGCTCTTCGCGAGTTGGCGAGCAGGACGGCGTACCCGGTTTTTTCTTCACCGCCTCCAGCTTTCGGGCTACAAACCGGCCGCCTTCCGCGCCTCGCTCAGCGGTCCCCTGCTCGATCTGCGCGTGCGCCCGTCACATATTGCAGGAGCCGTGATTCTCACGGCTGGATGGTTCGTTGCGCCTTGGACGCCAGGCTCCGAGCAGCTTTTTGGGACCGTCCTGGCGACAGCTTGGACCGTCGCCTTTATTTCATCGCGGCGCTACCGGCGGGACCGGACGAAGAAACCCGTGGTTTGGACGCCGCGCATGAGGCGACTTGGAGGTGTGTGCATTGCCATCGACCTGGCACTTCTGGTGATTGGCGGCATGCTGGGTTGGTCTTGGGCGGGTGCTCATGGTGTTGTCGTGTGGTTTGCCGGGTTCTGGTTGGTGGACCTGCTTGCACCTTCCGTAGTTGCCATCTCAGCGGCCCTGATTTCCCCGTATGAGCGGCGTGTGCACGAGGGATTCAAGACGCAGGCACGCGCGCGGCTGCTGGAGCGACCCGATCTTTGCACCGTTGCCATTACCGGATCGTACGGAAAGACGTCTGTCAAATTTGCCGTGCGTGAGATTCTGGCCCAGCGATTCCCGGTACTCGCAACACCTGGCTCTTTCAATACGCCTATGGGTGTAAGCAAGGTGATCAACAATGAGTTGAATGACGATCACCGTTTCCTGGTGCTGGAAATGGGTATTCGGCATCCGGGTGATATCGCCGAGCTCACCGAAATCGCCACACCGGATATCGCTGTCATCACGTCCATCGGCGTGGCGCACCTCGAATCAATGGGCAGTATCGAGGCCATCGCCCGAGAAAAGTTGACGATTCTGGATCCGCTCAAAAAGGGCGACACGGCGGTAGTCAACGGAGACGATGAACGGGTACTTCAAGGTGCTACCAGCATTCGGGACAGTCGCTCGAATGATGATCAATTCTCTCTGTTGACGGTCTCCACGACGCCAGGAAAAGGTCATTGCTGGGCTGAGAACATTCGATATGAAGTGGATGGCGCGCGTTTCGACGTGGTATCGAATGACGGAGATCGGGCCGCGGTCTCAACCCGACTGCTCGGGCGACACAATGTGCTCAATATCCTTTTAGCGATCGGTGTAGGGATGGCCGCAGGCCTGCGATTGCGGCAAGCAGTACGAGGCGCCGACCGGATTGAGCCGGTCCCCCACCGCCTCTCGATCCGTCAAGAGCGCGGCCTGACGATTCTCGATGATGCTTTCAACTCCAATCCGGTCGGTGCCGCCAACGCGGTCGAAGTCCTGAGTCAGATGGCAGGCCGTCGGGTCATTGTGACCCCGGGAATGATCGAGTTGGGAGAGCAGGAGACGGTCCTGAATAGAGCGTTTGGGAGACAGATAGCGGCCAGTGCCGATGATGCCATTCTGGTAGGACCCCAAAGGACCCGTCCGATTCGCGAGGGACTTGTCGACGGCAGTTTCCCGGAAGAACGGATTCATTCGGTGTATAGCCTTTTTGAGGCCCATGCATGGATCGAACAGCATTGCAGACCCGGTGACACGGTGCTCTACGAGAACGATCTGCCGGACCAGTTCACAGAAAAGAGCTCGTAATCCCGCCGGCCAACCCGCGATTTCCCCATGAGCACCCCTTTGTATCAACCCGACCTGTTCGGCCAGACCCAAACCGGGGACCTGGCGTTCGAGAAGTCTCTGTGGGAGCGGGGTACCATGCATGTCGCGGGTACGGATGAAGCCGGACGAGGATGTTTGGCCGGACCCGTGGTAGCAGCCGCTGTGATCTTGCATCCAGATTCCCGGATTGATGATGTGGCCGATAGCAAAACACTCTCAGCACCGTCTCGCAGTCGCCTGGCTGACCAGATCCGTGACAATGTGGTGGCCTGGAGTGTGGCCGAGTGCTCACCTGCCGAGATTGACAGTATGAACATTCTCTGGGCGGCCATGGAGGCCATGCGTCGCGCAGTGTCCTCACTGGCAACGACTGCCGAATTCGTGCTGATTGATGGGAATACAGATATCCCTGGACTCGACATTCCTTCGCGAACCATCATCAAAGGCGATTCCCGGTCTCACTCGGTGGCAGCAGCATCTATTTTGGCAAAAACCCACCGCGACGCGATCATGCAAAAACTGCATGTCCAACATCCCGGCTTTGGATGGAACTCAAACAAGGGATATCCGACGGTTGCCCACTACAAGGGCTTGGCCACACTCGGACCGACGGCCTACCATCGTCGCAGCTTCAGCCTTGAACGATGAACGAAATCCGGGTATCCATCATCATCGTATCGTGGAACGCGCTCAGCTTGCTGAAGCGTTGCCTTCCAAGCGTGGTCGCCACGGAATTTGAAGGCCTGGAAATCATCCTGGCAGATAATGCCTCTTCGGATGGAAGTGCCGCCTGGGTCCGCGAAGCCTTTCCTTCCGTTCGAGTGATCCGTCATCCCGAAAATTGGGGATTCGCCAAAGGAAACAACGAGGCTGCCAAACATGCCCAGGGTGACTTGATCGTCCTGCTCAATAATGATGTTGAAGTGCCATCCGGGTGGCTGAAGCCGATAGTAGCTCGGTTCGAGGACGCACCAGGACTTGGTGCGGCCCAACCAAAGCTACACCAGTTTGACGCGCGGAACATGTTCGAATACTCAGGTGCCGCGGGTGGATTCCTTGATCGATGGGGCTATCCGTTTGCCCGCGGTCGCGTTTTCGATACGCTGGAGGAAGACACGGGACAGTACGATGCAACGAGGGAGATCTTCTGGGCGTCAGGGACGTGCCTGGTGGTGAGAAGGAGCGCATGGGAGCAGGCATCAGGCCTGGAAGAAGCCTTCTTCATGCATATGGAGGAAATCGACTTCTGCTGGCGCATCCGTCGCGCTGGTTGGTCGATCGAATGTGTCACAGAATCTGAAGTCTACCACATCGGTGGAGGGAGCTTACCGGCAGGAAATCCGCGCAAGACGTATCTGAACTTCCGCAATAACCTGCTCATGCTGTATCGGAACCAACCAACCCGGACTTGGCTCCTCACGCTTCTTGTGCGCCCTGTCCTGGATGGAACGGCCGCCCTGCGCGCCCTCTTGAAGGGGGATGCACGTGAAGGCTGGGCCATCGTGCGCGCCTACGCAGCGGCTCATCGTATGAAATCTCTGATCACGGATCCTGACTTGCCATACATCCCGCTGCCCTATCGCCGCACTGTGGTTGTAGACTATTTCCTTCGCGGACGAACACGATTTACCGATTTGCCCGAACACGAGCTCAACCTAGATTGAAGCGTCTTATATTCCAGGAATACCATTCATCAACCCAGTCTACTCGAACCATGGCAGCCTACACGTGCAACAAATGCGGCATGAGCGTTGGATCAATGACCTGCGGTCACTGCGACAAAGAACTCATCCACGATACCATCATCACTGGTTCAGGTGCTGAAGTAGCTGTATCGCGTTGCCCGGACGGACACGGCAAGGTGAAGTCACCCATGTGTTGCGGCGACGACATGACCTGTGAAATCGGTCACGGAAGCTGATTGCGTCGTCTGATCAGGCGCTACGCTGAGAGTGGATGAACATCCCCAGCGCAGCCAGGATAACGGCCATGGCACCCAATGCGGGCCATGACGGGATTTCATTGAAGGCCAACGCGCCCCAGAGCGAGGACAGCACGGGAACACCCAGTGAGGCAAGTCCAACGGATGCGGCCGAAAGGTATTTCAGGGACCAGTTTACCGATCCGTGTCCCATGAGGTGTGGTACGAACGCCATGCCCAGGCACAACGCGTAGACTTCCCAGCCCCACCCGAATAGTGGAATGCCTTGTACCAGCGCCACAGCCACGGTCGTCAGGGCCGTGACGACATACACAGGCGCTACATAGGCCAGCCACGAACGACGCTGACGGACGAACCGACCGACCAGCAAGTACACAGAGACAAATCCAGCCGCGCTCAGTGCCAGTGTGTTGCCAAGCATCGGATCTGATCCCAGCCCGGAGCCAGACGTCCTGTTGACCCAGCCCAGCGCTACCGCTCCAAGAATGGCTATCACAAGAGCTGCTGATTCCCGCGCCCCGAGCCGTTCCTTCAGGATGATGAATCCCAGCGCCGCGAGAAACAGCGGGCTGAGCGCTACCAGCGCAGAGGCCGACGCAACACTCGTGAAATAGAGGGCATTGATCCACGTCACGAAATGCAGTCCCAGGAATAGGCCCGAAATACCTATGAGTACCCAATCCCTCACCGAGAGGGCTTTCATTTCGGGCCGGGCTTTCCACAAGGCAGCTGGAGCAAGCAGCAGGGCACCAAAAACCGTTCGCCAGACAGCAACCGCTTCACCGGGAGCTGATGAGGCCCAGCGAATGAACAGGACGCTCGTGGAAATGGCGCTCAGACCGACGGCAAGAACCAGCCAAGCCTTTAACGACGAGTGATCGGGGTGCTGTCCGGACATTACCGGAGACGATCCATCGACTTGATCAAAGAGATGTCCTTGTCAATACCGCGACGGGCCATCAAAAACATGAGATACGCCATAATCGGCGCTCCGAAGCCCACCCAATACTCAAAAGAGGCATCCGAAGAAATGGATGCGAAACCACCGGTCAGAGAACTCAGAATGACTTTGAGCAGCAGACCGGCCAGTACCACCAGCTGCAAGACCACTACCAGACTGCGCTGACGTTTACGGTCTTTGTACAAGAAAACGGAAGTGACACCACCTGCTGCGGCCAGACCGAACAATCCCATGGCCACTGGCACGAACCAGGAATAGGTGGAAGCAGCCGGACCGGTCCAGGCGCCATCCGCCAGGAACAGGATGGCAAGGCATATGACTGCTAGGAGCAGGTAAACGGTTTGGAGTCGCTGAATCATAGGTCGTTGACAATTTCTGAAGCACCAAACCTACGGGTAGAAATAAAAAAAAGGGCCCCGCTGAAGCGGAGCCCTTTCGATTTCGGGATTGATTCACGCAGCGCCCAAGCACTACGTGAACCGATCAGGACGGAATTTCGCGACGCGAGGAGTAGTTGATCCTCAGTGTTCCAGCTTCCCGGAGTTCCTGCTGAACGTCGAGGACGACACCCATCTCCGAGGTTTCGTCCACCTTGAGGGAAACGATCAACTTCGGCTGTTCAACCAGCTTGCGGTACATGATGGTACGCACGTTACCCAGATCCTCTACCAAGGCGTCATCAATCTGGACGCCGGTTTCGCCAAGGCGATTGCCATCGAGCTTACGGGGACCAATGTAGATGTACGACACCAAGCGCTTCTGGTCGATCTTGGTGAGTGCCTCGGCCTGGGGAAGGGTTGTACGAACCTGGACCGTGGTTTCCCGGAGCACCGTACTGACCATGAAGAAGATCAGCAGCATGAAGATGATGTCCGGAAGCGAAGCGGTAGGGATATCCTGCTTCGTCGTTACTTTCTTTTGAAAGTGACCTGCCATGGAAGTGTGATAGGTTTACAGTTGAAGCAGTGGCCTACGCCGCGTCGGGCTCAGCAATGGAAATTGCGGCTTTGATCTTGTCTCGAATGGCATTTTCAGCATCCTGTTCATCGATCGCGTTTACGTACGCGCCGTAATCAGGATATCCGAGAGCGCGCGCTTCTGCGTCCCACATCTCGAAGTAAGCCATCCATACCTCGTCAAGTACCGAGACATAACTCTCGTAGGGCGTTTGACGAGCCGTCTTGATGGAAACGAGTGCTTTGCCAGTCTCTTCGGCATAGCGAGGATCGGCACCGTTGTTCAGCACGTGCTTCTTTACTTCCTCTCGGATGAGCTGCACAGCCGAGGGCTGGTCTTCGACCAGCACGAGGCCCTGCTCGTTCACCAGGATCTTGAGCACGTTGCGCTCTTTGATCGGTGGAGGCTCAACGTCTTCTTCCAGTTTCGGAGGCAGAACCATACCGATTCCTGTATCCACGTCAATTGTCGTGGTAACCAGGAAGAAGATCAGCAGCAGAAAGGCGATGTCAGCCATCGACGACGTTGGGATCTCCGCCTCTTTACGCTTTTTCTTTTTCAGCAAAGACATGGAATGTCCTCAATTTGACAGTGGTTGAACGAACGTTCGGAAACCAGCCGAGGCTAGAATCCGAAGAGTCCTTTCAGTCCGGAGAGCAGCAGAACGGCAGACGTCATTGCCAGCGAGATCAGGAATGCCAGTACCGCGGCGTGTGCCCAGTCGCCCATGACGAGTCCGAGAACGCCTAGCAGCGCGATCGGAATCATGGTCAACACGATGGTCAGCGGATTCACTTTGCCCTGAACGAGCGAGCGAATTCCAAACAGACCGATTGCAAGAAGGCTCAGTCCGGAGACAATGATGACGGCCCAAACGAGATAGGGAACGAGTCCAGCCATTTCAATTCAGCAATTGGATGGGATGGTGGCCGGCCGTATCCGGCCGGCCACCAAGAAGGTCATTCTGACAGAAGGAGCTTAGTTGCTCGATCCGGCATTCAGCAGTACGAGCGAATCGATCAGTTCGATCGATGCTTCTTCCATGTCGATCACAATCCGGTCAATCTTGGACGTGATGTAATTGTAGAAGAACTGCAAGATGATGGCCGTGATCAGACCAAAAACCGTGGTAAGGAGAGCCACCTTGATACCACCGGCCACGAGGGACGGAGAGATATCACCGGCGGATTCGATAGCATCGAAGGCCTCGACCATCCCCACAACCGTTCCGAGGAATCCAAACATCGGAGCCAGGGAGATGAACAGGGAGAGCCAGACGAGACCACGCTCGAGGAAGCTCATTTCGATTGAGCCGTAGGAAACTACCGCTTTCTCGACAGCCTCGATTCCTTCGTCGTGACGGAGAAGACCAGCCTGGAAGACCGATGCAACTGGACCGCGGGTGTTGGCGCAAACCTCTTCGGCAGCAGCAACGCCACCTTCCTCGAGAGAGCCTTTCACCTCGACGATGAACTTGCGCGTGTTGATGTCTGCTCGGTTGAGCGTAATGATGCGCTCAAAAGCGATAGCAAGACCGATGATCAGCGAAATAAGAACTGGCCACATGAAGTCGCCACCCTCATTGAATCGCTGGACGAGAACATTGACCAGACCTTCGTCACCGGCCGCCTCTTGCGGCAACATCATCAGCAGGTTGTAAAGCGTCATGGAAGTCATCCCTCCTATTCAGAACAGGTTGTTTGTCGATGGAATTGATGCGCTGGTGGGAGCCCGTCAAAGCGACGGATCAAAGTCCCAGTCAGGCAAACGGCCGCTCATCCGTTTAAAGGAAAAGATGAACGGCCGTAAAGCAGGCCGAATAATACCCTTCCCGTCAACGTTTGTCAATGCGAATAAATTCAGGATGCAGTCGTTGACCCGTATTCATTTCAACATTGGAAGCTTCCCCTCCAAGACACACCGAGGCTGAGCAAGTTGCCGTACCGAAAGAAGTCCTTCTCAATCAGCGCCAGAAGCCTCATAACCGAACGCGTGAAGGTGATTCGTCCCGACTTCCCGAAAGGCACCCAGAATCTCTGGCTCAAGATCCAGGAATACATTGAAGGTAAACTGAACAGTCTCTGGATCCATGGCTTGCGGTGACATGAAATTGCCCATCACCGAATTGATAAGGGTCTGCACATAATCCTGCACGGCGTATGCCGTTGCCAACGCATTGGCTGTCTCGAAGGGAATGTGACTGAGCGCCCCCGTACTCAATGCCGCCTTGTATGATGCGTCGCGCATCAACGGAGGCGCTGCACCGCGCCATTCTCTCAGGTCCTCAATTCGAACACGAGTCCCAGCAGCCTGTAGGCTGTCGAATTCCGCCACGACCCGTTTGTAGTACGAAGTCCGAGTAGAGAATTGACGCTCGTTGAACGAGACTTCAGTAGCAATGGCTTTAAGCGCCCCTTCAGCCTGTTGCGCCTGGGCTTGGGATGTACGCCATTCAGTCAGCAGAAATCCCAGAAATACAGCAAGCGTAATCGAAATGAATTCGATGATCAGAAATCCTGGAGCGATGGATCGTGAGCGGGTCCGCGTCATAGCGGGGGTAGGGTCTTCAACGTGCCTCGGAATACAGATCAGCCAGCTCTCCCGCTGATGGCCACAATTTTTGTGACTCCAGCAACAGGTGATCTACGTGTCGCCACACAGGATACCAGGCACTTCGGTCATAGACCCGGGTGGCCAATCGACCTTTCAGTAGCGCCCGCAGAAGATCAGCCTCTTCCGCCATTTCCAGATCGGTGAAGGAGGCAGCCGCCTCATCGACCGTCAGGTCGTCACCCAGCTGCACGCCACGATCTGCGGCGAAAGAGCGAAACGCATCGAGCATGGCGTCATCTAATTCGAATCCGTTTATGAACCGGTCCGGATTTTCTCCCCACCGTTCGCGCAAAGAGGCGCCGTAGACATCCACCCATGTGCGGATGAACTGATTTTCCAGACTCCGACCGAGTACGGTTCGCATCAAGGGTGACAGACTGTCTGCTGGTACGATGTAATCGGGAATGATGCCTCCTCCGGCAATCACCGTTCTGCCAGCCGTCGTTTCGAAGCGAAGCGAATCCGGCACATCCACCAACAGCTCAGCAGCTGTCTGGGTACCATCTGCTTTCTTCAGTGCCGCCTTGGAAGAGTAGTAGTCCATGCGATCCCCGTCCTCATAATCGGTCTGGATCAAGCGACCTGACGGCGTGAAGTAGCGAGCAACCGTGAGTCGAAGCGCACTGCCATCCCGCAACATGTACTGCTTTTGGACCAGGCCCTTGCCGAACGTGCGCTGACCGACGATCAATCCACGGTCATGATCCTGAATCGCCCCAGCCACGATTTCACTTGCAGAAGCACTGGATCCATCAACCAGGACCATTACAGGGCCTTCCTCCCAGAGACCATTGCCCGTCGCGTAGAAGGCTTCCTTGCTGTCTTCGGTATAACCATCCTGTGAAACGACCAGCTGCCCTTCTTTCAGAAACTCTCCAGAAATGCGAACAGCCATCTGCATATACCCACCGCGATTGCCTCGCAGATCGAGAACCAGGCGTTCCATGCCTTGGGCCTTCAGCGTCCTGAGACTGGCCATGAACTCGTTGTAGGTCGTTCGCGCAAACCGGTTCAAACGGATGTATCCCGTCTTCCCTTCCATCATGTAGGCCGCGTCGAGCGTGTAAAGCGGGATTTTGTCCCGGATGATGTCGAATTCAAGCATCTGATCGACGCCTGGACGCTGGACACGCAGGGACACTTCAGTGCCCCGCGGCCCTTTCAGATTCCGACGCACATCATCGTCGGTGAAACCGACCGTCGACGTACCGTCGACCTCCATGATGCGGTCCCCTGTTTGTAGGCCGGCTTCCTCGCTCGGACCTCCGGGAATGACATTCAGCACACTTAACGTATCGGCACCATCGTCACCAGGCAGCAACTCGAATGAAATACCGATTCCTTCAAAGGAGGCGTCGAATGACTCATTCTCCCCTTTCAGCATCTCAGCATCGAAGAAGACACTGTGCGGATCCAGATTCGTCAGCATGCCATCGATGGCAAACTGGGCAATCTCGTTCGGATCGGTTTTTTCGACGTAGCGTCGATTGATCAGCATGAAGACATCTTCGATCCGCTGAAGTGCAGTAGCGGCGTTGCGGTCAGAGAGGTATCCATCCAGTTGTACACCGCTGACGAAAAGGACGGCGGCCACAATGGGAATCACCCATTTTCTGTAACGGATGCGGGTGTCTTCAGGGGCGGCTTTACGCTGCTCGTTCTTCATGCTCTCAATATATTGGATCAGGGTCTGATGACGGCGGGTCCACGCGATCGGGCTTACGGAGGCCTCGACGCGATTGATCCCCTGTGGATTCGGTCAAACTTTACGACCTGTCGACAACCGCTGTTCATTAGATTGTCAGGGCTCCCCGCTCGTCGTAATCCCTAGCGCCACTGTCGCGAACACGCTGCACTGATGACCAACAAACAACTGGCCAAGCCACTCAAGGAAACTGCAGCCCTGATTGAATTGACCGGGGGCAACCCCTTCCGATCCCGTGCCTTTGCCTCGGCGGCGCGTACCATCGAACGCCTTGAAGAACCTGTTGCAGACTTGCTGGCTCGTGGTGAACTGACCGGAATAAAAGGCATCGGCAAAGGATTGGCTTCCCAGATCGAGGAAATTCTGGCCTATGGCTCGTTTGAAGTGCGTGACAACATTCTCGGGGCTCTGCCGCCGGGTTTGCTGGATGTTCTGAGCGTGAAAGGACTTGGAGCCAAAAAAGCGCGCGTGCTCTGGCAGCAGCTCGGTGTTCAATCGCTGGACGATCTGGAAGCAGCAGCCCGAACGGGCCGCATTGCTGAACTTGATGGGTTTGGCGAAAAGAGCCAGACGTCCATCATCGAGAATGTAGCGTTGCTCCGATCATTTGAAGGTAGGCGGCGACTTGCTGATGCCCGAATGGAAGC
>CALIKL010000028.1 GCA_938018055.1 uncultured bacterium | reverse complement strand
ATATCGCTATTCATCAGAGCCCGCGTAGCGTCCAGCGCCCTCAACAGTTTCTAGGGGGCGGTACGGCTCGAATGATTGCCAGAGGATCCGGGAGACCTCGCGGATCAGCTCGTAGCCTTCGTTGTCGGCTTCCCACCGTGTATCAGATTGATCGGCCGTGATCACCGAGAAGAGATAGGGGCCGGATGGCGCATGGACCAGGACCACCTCGGACTTGGAGGCGCTGACTGCACCGTTCTTGGAGGCAACCTCCACATAGGGCGGAATCTGGGAGAGGGCCTCATCATCCCACCACGGACGCTGAAGTACCCGCATCATTTCTGCGCTGGCTGCTGGGCTGACGGCTTCCCCGGTGTAGATCATCTCCATGAGACGTGCGATCTCGCGAGGTGTCGTCTGGCCCCATCCGTAAACCTCCCAATCGCCACGGCGTCCCGGCGTGCGCGAGTTCATGCGGGTCCCTTCGAAGCCGTGCTCCTCCAGCCAAGTGTTGATGACCGTTCCGGTGCCGGCCAGTTCTTGCAGCCACAGACTCGCCGTGTTATCACTCTTGGAGATCGAGAGGAAGACCATTTCCGACAGGTGGACGGTGGCGCTATCGCGCAGCTCCCCGGTGATGTCCGCGTCAGAGTAGAGCAGGGAATCGGTATAAGTGAGCTCTTGCTGATAATCCAGTTCGCCGCGCTCCACTTTGTCGAACACAGCGACCATGATGGGCACCTTGATCATGCTGGCAGTGGGGTAGAGCGTGTCGGCGTTGATCCCGATTTCCCGACCCGTGACCAGATCCTTGATGAACACGCCGGCGCGGCCATCAAACTCGTCAATCAATGGAGCGATCTGACCGGCAATGTCCACGACGTCGGGACGCTCTTCGGTGGCGCAACCGGTCTGAAAGAGCAGAAGTGCAGCAAATAACAGCGAAAAGGGACGATAAAGCATGATTATAATGTAACTATATCAGTTACATTTTTTTGGTGAGAATGGCTCCTACGGACAGTATTGAGGTGGTCCGCCGCGGTCTGGAGGCCTTCAGGTGATTACGGGACGAAGACCAGAATACCGGTTCGTACCCGTCCCGAAGCGCGCAGCTGATAATAGTAATTGCCGCCCGGTAATCCGGCGGGCGGGACCCAATCCAGGCGGTGCGAACCTGCCTGCATGGAACGGTCAAAGACGCGCGCGACGTGACGACCGAGTGATTCGTAGATGTCGAATCGAACGCGCGACGGAGCGGGCAGGGTAAAGGGCAACGTCACTCTGTTGCTGAACGGCTGAGGGAAGGAGGCCAACGTCTCAAACCGATCCGGAATGCGGCCGTCTTCGGTGCGGACCACCGCTGCCGCGTTGATGATGATGGGAAGATCCACGTCCGTCCGTGCTCCGAATACATCGGTCACAGAGATCGTCAATACAGGATCCTCGCTACCCGACAGGAAAGCGAATACGGTATCTCCTCGAACGACCACGTCTTCCAGTCCGCCGGAGACATCGGTCAGCTCAAGCGAGATGGGGTCCTCATCCGGGTCTGAGAAATAGACGGGCAGGTAGAGAGCGATGGAATCTCCCGGCAAATATTCAGGCACGTCGACCAAGGGGTTTCGTCCCGGCGATGTGTTCTCTCGCACCCGGATCACCAGCGTTTCTTGCACCTGTGCGCCGCGACCATCACTTACCTGGAAGGCAATGAACGTCTGCCCTTCGATCAAGGCCTCGATCTCCAGAGCCCCGTCACTGATCTCGGCAGAAGCCACATCGGGGTTCTCGTTGAAGAACCAGAATCGCAACGAGTCGCCGTCTGCTTCGTCGATCAAGCTGTCGAGCGACCAGCGGCGCACCGTGCCAGGCGTAAGGTATTGAGGATTGTCCGGCCAGCTGGCAATCACCGGAGCTGTGTTGGCGGCCACAATCACGTCGATGGATGCCTCCGCAGAAAGACCTTCTTCGTCCGTGGCACGCATGTAGACAACAGCTGTCCCGGGATTTTCGGGTTGGAGGTAGACCCCGGTGGGCTTGCCGTCTACTCCAAACAATTCCTCAAGTGAGACGACACGTGGGTCTGAAACGGTCACGGTGATGGTAAGATCATCACCTTCCGGGTCAGCGAAAAACGCAGTGTAGCTGAAATACGTACGCCCAAGTCCCGATCCTGTCAAGAGTGAGTCGCGTGCTACCAGTGCAACAGGCGCTTGGTTGGCCGGGAGCGTGTTGATGCGGCCGACCTCGCTCCAAGGACCGTCGCCGGCAGGATTGGAAGCGCGCACACGCCAGAAGTGGACATCACCGCGCACGAGATCTTTGATCTGGATGCGATCCGAAACCGTTGTTTCCCGTTGATCCACGCTGGCGAAGCTGGAGTCCAGGGACGCTTCCACGGTGAATGTCGACCATGGCTGCCATTCCCAAACAACCTGGATAGAATCCGAATGCGCCTGCAGGATGGATCCGGATCGAACCGAGACCGGCTCGGGCACGGGGATGGAAGACACACGCCCTGTCTCCTCGAACAGGAAGGCTGACAGCAGCAGCGTGTTGGCTTCAGGAGATGTCGAGGATCCGTAGCCCACCGTCGAGATGACGGTATCGCCGGATCGTGCGGCCAGCACATGGGAGCCAGCGGTGAGCAAGGGTTCGCTTCCAGGGGGTAGAATCAGGCTACGTGGCGCAGGACCACTGTATGGCAAGCGTAGCCCCGCGAGCGAACCTGCCCCTCGCATCCAATCTACTGGTACCGCCGTACCGACCTCGATCCCGGTTGCGTCGTGCAACCATGCGGTTGCCTCTTCACCGCGAACCACCTCCCGGCTGAACAGACTCAAGTGTGCACCTTGCTCCAGCGCTCGCCGGGCGGCGGCTACATCGTCGGCGCGCTCCAATGGACGACTCAATCGGGGCATCCAGACCCGGGCGAAGGAGCCGCTGACCTCAGGATCGATCGGACCCCGAACCAAGCGCTCCCACCAGGATGGTGTTTCGCCCAGGCTGGTGAGCCACGCAAGATGCTCATTGGTAGCCGAAACTCCGTTCGACTCGGCCAGAAGCAGGATGGACCCCGATCCATCGAAGCCGCTCGAACTGTAGAAGGCGGGAAGTAGCGAGTGCGAGACATTTCCGAGGGCATCTTCAGCTCGGACCCGCAGCTGGAAGTCAGCCTCGAAGGAAGGGAAATACCGGGCCGAATAGATGCCATCGCCGAGGACGAAGTCCAGGTCGGCGACGATGTCTCCCGAGTCATACATAGGGAATGACGTGAGCACGCGCGTGGTGTCGAAACGGTCCACCATGTCGGCCGTGACGCTGGCAACGGGACTTCCATCCAGGAAACTGGCGTGGATCTCCATGTCGTCTCCCACTGCGGCATGGGACACGCCTTCGATCCTGATGGATGAAAGCGCCCGGGGCCCAAGGGTATCTCGGCCCATCACTGGAATCACGAGTGTGTCTGCGTGCACCAATGCGCCCGATGTCGACCCTTCCCGTATCTGAAAGGGTACCCGCGCTTCGCTTCCCTCGGGAGCCTGTCCGTCCACCCACAGGATGGGAATGCGGTAGCGCCATCGCCCGTCTCCCGTAGCGCGGATGGATTGATTCAGGGCCAGATCGGCTAAACGGACGGCATCGACCCCTGACCAGGGAGAGACCGTCGGATCGAAGTTCGTATCGAGAACGACCGCAGCGTTGCCCAGGTCGACCTGGGGATGCGACGTAAAGGTCAACTCGACTCCCAACAGTCCACCGGCCGGCACGCTCTGCACATCAACGGCGGCGGCCTGCTCACCCGATTGCAGCAGTCGGCTCGATTGGAAGAGGCGGATGGCATCGGTTCGCATGCGAGATCGCACGTCCACATGCAGCCTCCCAGCATCGCGCGGAAGCACCAGTTCACTCAGTGAAGGGGTGATGTCAAAGGGAGAGGGATCGATCTCGACGGAATAGGTACCCGAGGGCAAGTCATCGATCATGAAGACGCCGTCTTCACCCGTGGTGGAGCCTCGCGACGCCGGTCCTGTCAGCCGCACGTTGATCCCGGAAAGGGGCGCGTCACCGAAGCGAATGGTGCCCGAGACGAGACTCGTCATGCTCATGTCTTCGGCGGCAAGCGGAGAGCCGACGATGAGCGAGAATCGCTGTTCGGCCGTGGACAGCGACGCAGGAGCTTGAACGCGAACGGTAAGCACGCCGGTCGCGGCATCGAAGAGCACCTGCTCCACATTGTCGCGACTATTGCGACCCCGTGAAGCGGCTGCATCTGGTTGGAATGGGTCGAGCACCCATGGGAGATGGTCCACACCATCCTGGCCGACCACCAGATCCAGATCGTGAACCAACTGGGACGAAGGATCGTCCAGCATCAACTCTCGGACAGGTACGGCCGGATCGGTCCAGACGAGCGTCGTGCGCAATGGCATGCCCTCTGGCAGCGACAGTACATACTCGATGGTCTGCCCGGCGGCGACGCTTCCCTCGAATACCCAGGCTGGGTAGGGGCGGACCGGCGCAAAAACGCGATCCGCATCGGCCGATTGCTTCAAGTGCAATGCGGCTCGTTCTGCATTCAGGTGTCCCCATCCGAATTGGTAGTCAGGGCCCGGTGCCGGTCCAGCTTCGTCGGCGCTGTGAAGCAGGAGGGCTTTGATGGTGGAAGAAAGCGGCACGTGACCCGGGAATTCGCGCTGCCAGAGCTCCTGGAGCAGCACGGCGGCGCCGGTCACGACCGGCGCCGCCTGGGACGTTCCTGATGACGCGCCGTACGCTTCATCACCACCACTCTTGGCGGACATCAACGACGTGCCATTGGCTACGAGGTCTGGCTTGATCCGTCCGTCATCGACAGGGCCCCAGCTGGAGAAATCCGTCATGACCACGTCTTCAGGACGTTCGACGCCCCAGGGGATATCCTCGACCGCACCCACCGTGATGACATTCTTGGCAACGCCGGCGTCTGCGATAGAGTCATATCCATCTGGACCCCCATCGGGCTGCCGGACCTGGGTGGACAGGCGCCATCCCCCTTCGAATACATAATGCGGGGCACCGTCGGGCGGGCCTTGACGCTCGCGTTCGTTTCCGGCTGACTTGACGATCACCAGGTGTGCAGCGGCGTCGGCGACCTCGTCCCACGCTGCGGCCGTGGCACCGTAGTACCCGAACAACACATCCTCAGTGGCAGAAAGGGACGGAAAGCCCATCCATCCCCAGTAGCCATCACCCTGGATATTCGGTGTCCAACCGACAGGATCTCCATAGGAATGATTCGATACCAGCACACCATCGAGGGCGGCCTCGGCCATTTCAATGATATCATTGGACCAGTCATGGCTACGGATCCTCGCTGCGGGAGCCATGCCCCGTACTTCCCGCCACTGACCAGAGGCGGCGATCGTTGCAGACACGTGCGTGGCATGGGTCGATTCGACGGAGAATCCATCGCGCCGGTCGATCCGCCCCACGAGCTCGACATGCGATAGACGGGGATGGCCATCGTCAAAGACGGCAACCCGTTGTCCTTGGCCGCTGAGCTCGAGACCAGTGCGGCCCCCGGCCAACAACACATTGATTCGCGCCGAGGCAGCGGCTTCACGGTTGTGCGTGATACGAAGTACAGGCCGTTCGCCTCTCAGGCCGACCCATTCCCGCGCCGCAACCAGAGAATCCGCGTACATGCGCACGAGCCCTGAATCGGCGACAACCCGATCCAGCGCAGCTGATTCCTCACCCAGGCGAATCCGTTGGCGCTCAATGAACGCTCGCAGCCGTTCGGTATCCGTTTGAGGGCCAGCCTTTTGCTCTGCAGACTCCTGTCGGGTGGTGTCTTGAGCCCGCACAGACGACGCCGAACCCGCTCCGGCCGCAACGGCCAGCACGAGAATCAGGAAGAGTCGTCCGTTGAATCTCACGATCAGCAAGCCCGTCGGAACGGGAGATAGGGTGCGAAAAGACTGAAAAATGGTCCGCAAAGGCGGAAGCGATGGGCGGCTCAGAACCGGCTCATCACCACCTGGATCCCGAATTGTACCGCAGAGCGGACCAGGCGGCCCAATTTAGCGAGTACAGAGCGAGATTATCGTACCCTCCCTACCCGCCAATCAATGCACTGCGCATTCCCGCCTTCATGCTGTACCGCTTTTGCTGGATTCCCGTCCTGGCCCTGATCCTGGATATCGTCTTCTCCCTCGATTCGGTCATTACGGCCGTCGGGATGGTCGATCAGGTCCCCATCATGATCACGGCCGTGGTTATCGCCATCATCTTCATGATGTTCAGCGCTGGGGCTGTTTCTCGCTTCATCGACGAGCATCCCACGGTCAAGATGCTGGCTCTGGCCTTCCTGCTGATGGTCGGTGTTGCCCTGATAGCGGAAGGCTTCGAATTCCACATTCCGCGCGGATACATCTACTTCGCGATGGCCTTCTCAGTATTCGTGGAGATGCTCAATCTGAAGCTGCGCAAAAGCGGGGAGCCGGTTCAGCTCAAGACGCCCAAGCTCGACTGAGGGCTCAGTCCGTACGGTCTTCGTGCTTCAGGATGACGAGCGTCATGTCATCTTCGAACATGTCCGATTCGTGCTCCAGCTTGCGTACGTGATCGAACACCTGCCAGACGATTTCCGATGCGGAGCGGTGGCGATGCAGCTGGATCTGCTCAATCAGTCCCGCCTCTTCGAACGGTGTTCCATCCGGATTGACCCGCTCCGTGATGCCATCGGTATAGAGCGCGAGGATGGCTCCTTCCGGGATATTTGCGTACCCACGCTCGAGTGGAATGTCGGGCAGTGGCCCCATGATGGGTCCGGTCGGGTCGAGCTGTGTCACACCATCTTCCGTGATAATCAAGCCCGACGTATGCCCGGCGTTGGCATACAGCAGCCCACCCTTGCGATGCAGTTCGGCGTAAAAAACGGATACGAAGCGCGTGGAGAAGGTGGTCCGGTTCAGCACCCGGCTCTCAATCCGGTCATGCAAAGGGTGAATGGCCGCCAGTATACGTCCTAGAACGGAGCCGTTTCGTCGCCTTCAGGAAGAGCGCCTGAATTCGATTCTTCTGGCAGGTAGTCGCCTGGACCATAATAGGTC
>CALIKL010000027.1 GCA_938018055.1 uncultured bacterium | reverse complement strand
CCCTCAGCCTCGCCGCTCTCGGAAAGTCTGGATTCAATCCGGGCCATGGAAGATTATGGGGCGGGTGCAGTAGTCTTGTATTCCCTGTTTGAAGAGCAGATCGAACATGAAAGCCATGAGTTGGACCATTATTTGACGGCTGCTACGGACAGTTTCGCGGAAAGTCTGAATTTCTTCCCGGACATGAACACGTATCAGACTGGACCAGACAGGTATCTGGAACACATTCGTAAAGCTCGCTCTGCGGTAGATATCCCCATCATTGCCAGTTTGAATCGCGCCTCACCTGGTGGATGGACCAATCACGCAAGACTGATGGAAGAAGCTGGCGCCTCGGCAATCGAACTGAATCTGTATTTCATTCCTACAGATCCTGATGTAAGCGGAGAGCAGGTGGAAAAACGGTACCTCGCGATCGTCACATTGGTGCGGGAAGCAGTCACTATTCCCGTTTCCGTCAAAATCAGTCCCTACTGCTCGTCAACGGCCCATTTTGCGAATGAGTTATGTAAGGTGGGCGCCTCCGGACTGGTGCTGTTCAATCGATTCTATCAGCCTGACCTTGATATCTATCAATTGGAGGTCGTTCCCAGTCTTGAATTGTCCTCTCCGGCAGAACTGCGCCTGCCGTTGCGCTGGATTGCCATGCTCTATGATCGGATTCCTGCTGACCTCGCCCTGACAAGTGGTGTACATACCTACCAGGACGTCATCAAAGGGCTCATGGCCGGCGCTTCGGTTACCATGATGGCTTCGGAACTGCTGAAACGCGGCATATCCCGCATTCAGGACATATTGGAGGTCATGCACATCTGGTTGGAAGAAAACGGATACGAGTCAGTCGAGCAGATGCAAGGAAGTATGAGTCAGGTCCACGTCGCGGACCCATCTGCTTTCGAGAGAGCCAATTACATGCGTGTGCTCAAATCCTGGAGAGACGATCCAACGGGCATCGCCTTGTAATCTGGCAATCTTCGCCCTCAATCTGACATCACGTAGCACGCGGGAGCGCCCGCGTGCGTGTCCGAGTCTTCCCCACGCTTGCCCGTCGCTACGTACGGTCCTACTTTGGGTCCCTCCCGTTAGCGCCCGATCTTTGGCGCACTCGAGAAAACGCCAAGACCTTCGTTCCAACTCAGATGCAATTCCATATGCGCCTACCTCTTCGGGGCCTCCTTTTGATCCTGTCCATACTTTTTGTGTGGCAGTCCCCGGCCGCAGCACAACATGGCAGGCAGCCCGTAACCGCCGAAAACGGGATGGTCGTTTCAACCCAATATCTCGCCTCTGAAGTAGGACGGGATATTCTTCAGCAAGGTGGAAATGCGGTCGACGCAGCCATTGCAACGGCTTTTGCCCTAGCCGTGGTGCATCCGGCAGCTGGCAATATTGGAGGAGGTGGATTCCTTGTGTATCACGGAGCCGATGGTCACATCACCGCTTTCAACTTTCGGGAGAAAGCTCCGTTGGCAGCAACGGAAACGATGATGCTGGATGAAGATGGGTCCATCTCCTCTGCCAATCGTCACTACAATCTCCTATCTACCGGGGTCCCCGGTACTGTTGCCGGTCTGTACAAGGCACACGAAAGCCTGGGCACCCTGCCTTGGTCACTACTGGTTCAGCCTGCTGTTCGACTGGCAGAGGAAGGATTTCCGTTCACTCGCAATCTCTCCAGCTTCCAGGAGCGGCTTTTGGAGCGGGTCCAGGATGACCCGATTTATCAGTCATCCGTAGATGCCTTCTTGAAAGCCGATGGCACCAAGCATCGGGCGGGTGAGTTGCTGATTCAAAAGGATCTCGCGGAGACACTGGGACGGATCCGTGACGAGGGCCATGATGGATTCTACAGCGGTGAGACAGCGCGTCTGATTGCCGATTTCATGTCCGAGTGGGGTGGCCTGATCACGGAAGATGATCTCGCTGCCTACCAAGCAGTTGAACAGGCTCCCATTCACGGCACCTATCGTGGCAATGACATTTACTCGATGAGCCCTCCCTCCTCCGGTGGCATTGCCCTTGTGACCATGCTCAATATCCTGGAGGCGTATGATCTGGCTGCCCTGGGACACAACTCGGCGGACTATCTACATCTGCTGACCGAGGCCATGCGACGCGCCTATGCGGACCGCGCGGAATTCGTAGGAGACCCTGCCTTCAATGCGGACATGCCGGTCGACTGGCTGATATCCAAGGAGCACGCGGCCAATCTTCGCGAGACCATTTCACAGGACACTAAGTCTGAGAGCGACTCCAGCGCTTTTAATGGTCTCTATCCGTTCGAGAGTGAAGAGACCACCCACTTTTCCGTAGTCGATCAGCGTGGAAACATGGTGTCCATGACCTACACCCTGGAATTTGGTTATGGTAATTCTATCGTGGTAGATGGCGCAGGTTTTCTGTTGAACAATGAGATGGGCGACTTCAACCCCAAGCCCGGCTATACCGATCGGAATGGCAATATTGGAACCGCACCTAACCGGGTAGCGCCTCAAAAGCGCATGCTTTCTTCCATGACGCCTTCCATCGTGGCGCGGGACGGCAAGCCACTTCTCGCAATCGGTACTCCCGGCGGGCGAACCATTATCAATACGGTCCTGCAGGTTATCCTGAATGTCATCGACCACGATATGAATGTGGCCGAAGCCGTCGAGGCACCCCGTATCCACCACCAATGGCTACCTGATCGCGCATCGTTTGAACGCGGGTACTTCTCTCAGGACACCATCAACCGCTACAAACAACGCGGCCACGATGTGGTCCTTCGTAGCAGTCAGGGGCGGGCAATGGGCATCATGATTGATCATGAGAATGAGCTCATTCACGGAGCGGCCGATTCCCGAAGCTACAAGGGACGGGCCGTCGGATATTAAATGGAAGCTCGCACCAAACGGACCGATATCATGGAGGTAGCCAATCCCGATCGACTTGAGTCCTACCTCGACGACATGCGCCTACTCGATCCTGACTATGAGTTGCCTCTGATCGACTTCTGGAATCCTGCCATTGTGGACCAGATGCGTAATGTTGTGCTTGTACGAGATGAACCCATGTGTTTGCGTGGAGAAATCGGACCCTTTACCGTGCTCTATTCAAGGGGACGCTCCATCCCGGTGCAGCTTGAGATCAAGGACACAGCCAGCGGTCGTCGATTACGGCAGGATGGCGAAGACCGTGCACCCATCCTGGGCCTTCTTATGCAGCGCTGGAAAAACGAAAACACGTGAGATCATGGATGTCGTCCAATTCCCCTTTGCCGTCGTAAACCTGCTGCTCGCCCTGGTTGTGCTCCTCGGCGGTCGCCTCATATTCGATCGCCTCACCAAACTGAGGGAAGACGTTGAAGCCCTGAAACACCGTTCTCCGGACGAAACGAAGCATGAGGAAACGGCTTCTTCCATGCATTGGAAGGAGTAATCCGGTTCATGCAAGTGCCCGGGTTACCAGGGTCTGCAGGCTGTCCAGCTCCTCTCGACTGAAGCGGGAGCGATGGCGGGCCAAGAATCGTACGGCAGCGGTGATCGCTGCCCTCAGCTTGGGGTCCGCCATGTGCATGGTTGTGTTTCGACTCGCCTTTTGGATGATGGCTTCGAACAGCACGTCACTGGTAAAGGTGTGCCCTCGGGCGAGATTGTATATCCGCTCCGATTCGACAATCGCATCAACCATTTCCTGGTTTTCCCCTCCAAATATCATTTGCACAGCGACCGCTCCGGATAGCAGCATCTGGATATACTCCTGCATGCCATCAGATCGGACTCAAATGTGCTCGGAATTGGAGTGAACGATTAACTGACCTCGTTTCTGGCGGATTGCCGAGACCTCAATACCGTGATAAACACAGAATACGTAGCGCGCAGCTTCCCGAACATGATGTCGGTAGGCACCTGAGCGAGGTCGGGCTTCGGCCCGAAACAGGTGGCTGAGCGTCGGTGGATTCGTGGCTTTGAGGGGATCCGTTTCGTCATGCTTACTCATGAATCGTCCCCAAGACGACCAATGTGAACGCGGGATCCAGGGTATTCCACTACGAGATATTCGTATCAGACTCCCTAATGTCCGATATCGACGTTTTTCAGGACGATTTTAAGCGTGCTCGAAGCGCCTTGATGTCACCCGGCTCTCCGATAATGGTGATACGATCGCCGTCCCGGAATTCGGTCGAGCCATGCGGGAATTCCACATCACCATCTCGCTGTACCAAGGCAACAAGGCACGATCCCGGCAAGTCGAGATCTTTGAGCTGCTGATTGATCCAATCACGAGCCTCGTTTTCCGAAACTCGTACCGTAATCGAGTGGTCATTTCGGAGAAGAACCTCTTTGAGCTCCTGTTCACCACGTGCTTCAAGCCACTCTGATTCAAAGCTCTCTTCGTCCACCCTTCCGGCTATTTGCGCCAGGATTCGGAGATGTTGCCCAGGTTTTCCTTCTGGACTCACGAGGAAAAACAGCGTGCGGACTTCTTTGTCTTCTTCCATCTCATCCGTATTCGGATCATCCCCGGGTACAAACACGGTTTCGAGAGCCCGAACCAACACCAATTCGCTCTGCTCAATGGCATCCGAGCGGAAATGTGGTAACGCCACTCCGTGAGTTACAGGGGTCGCTCCGAGTCGAGTCCCCTCGAGGATCTTCTCGAGGATGTCCGTTTCGGTCGTTGGCAGCCTTCGAGAAAGCTTCTCAGCCACCTTGCCCACCACCTGCTCAAAGTTGTGAGGCGTCTTCAGATCAAGCACGAAAGATCGGGCCACGATCTCTTCATACGGATCTTCTCCCCGCAAGCCTTTCTCCTTCAGGATTCCGCGAAACTCGGTATCGAGCCCTTCGAATCTTCGCTGGCCAAGACGGGAGAACCAATGATAAATGGCACCATCGCGGCGAACCTTGCCATCCGCATAGAATCGATACCACGCTACACACACCAGCACAATGGCCACGGTGAACAAGATGGCCATGGCACCCATGTACACAATCAGGGCACCGCTGGTCACAATCCCGAACACTTGAATCCAGGGATACATGGGCGATCGGTAACCGGGATCATAGGACTGGATCCGGCTCTCCCGCATGACGACAACCGCCAGGTTCAAAAAGATGAAGATCAAAAGCTGAAAAGCGGAAGCCAGCTTGGCAATACCCTCTGCATCCAGCGCGATGATGAACAGGATCATGACGCCGCCCGAGACCAATATGGACACAACCGGCGTGTTGAATCGGCCCAGCTTTGCGAATACAGACGGAAGCAGCCTGTCACGAGCCATCGCAAGCGGATAACGAGAGGCAGACATTAGGCCTGCATTTCCGGTTGACGCAAATGCTGCCAACGCAGCAATTACAATCAACATCAGCCCCCACTGGCCTGGCAGCCAACTGAAGAATTGCTCGGCCGATGTTGCTACCGGAGTGAGATCTGAACTCAGATCCTCGAATTCGAGAACCGAAACCATAATGAATACGCCCGCGACGTAGATAAACGTCGTTACGGAAAGCGATAGAATCATCCCGAGCGGGATATTTCGGTCCGGGTTTTTGACCTCTTCGGCAATACTGGCAACCTTGGTCAATCCCGCATAAGAGACAAATACAAAGCCTACCGTTGATAAGAGGCCTGCAACCCCAAAGGGCAGAAACGGGGTCTGCCTCGCCATGGTCGTCGAAGTAGGCTGCTCAAGGCCGACAAACATTAATCCCTGGATGGTAAAGAACGCCAGTACGACCAGCAGAATGGTCACCAGGATGCGCTGAAGGGCTGTAGTCTCTTTTGCGCCCACAATGTTGATGACCACGAAGACAGCCGTGAGGGAAACGGCGACGGTCTTGATCGGCAAATCGATAAAAAAGGCCGCATAGGCCCCGATTCCGATAAGCGCAAAAGCTGTTTTGAGTGTCAGTGCGAAATAGGTCCCCAGCCCTCCAATGGTCCCCGCCATCGGGCCTAGGCTACGGTCGAGGAAAAAATAGGCACCACCGGCCCTGGGCAAGGCCGTTGCCAATTCGCTCGCGCTGAACATCGCAGGCAGAATCAATACGCCGGCTACCAGATAAGCCAAGGCCACAGAGGGGCCCGATTGAGCAGCCGCAAGACCAGGAAGCAAAAAGAACCCGGAGCTGAACATGGCGCCCGTACTGACCGCGAAAACGTCGAACAGTCCGAGTTCCTTTTTCAGGCGCCGGTGGGTGGATGGAGTGGCCATCGGCGTCGACAGGAATAGTTCGTGAGTGTACCTGTCCCTTCAGGGGAGGTGTGGGAACGCAAGGGATACCCGATAATCTGACCAATGTTCTCTACTTCCGCCTAGCGGGTTGTTACCCGGGACCTTCAGCTCGCTGGGCGAAAGTCAGTATGCCGCGAATCATGGCCGAGGAGAAGCCACGATGCTTTCCTGACCCGAGACCATTTCCTAATCGACCACTTGAATGGGACGCGCAATGGAAGCGGATTTGTGCTGCACTCGGACGATATACGTGCCTGCAGCAGTACCAGCGTTCAATTCGAATGGCAACTCATGCTGTCCAGTCTGAAGTATGCCCATGTCACGGGATGCCACTGGACGCCCCAGCAGATCCACAACCGAAATCACTACCGGCCCCGGCTCGTTCAGGGAAATAACCACCCGCGCCTGACTACCATGTAACGGATTCGGATAAACACTTTCCAGAGTGACCTGATGGGGAATTGAAACGGCCTCTTCTGTACTCGTCGACAACTGAGCGTTGAACGCATTGAGCACGGGGTATGCGCCATTGAAAAGCTGATCTACTTCACCCTGACCCATGCCAAACCAGTCACGCAGCAGGCTTCCATAAACCGAACGGAAATCGATACCTGCAATCATGTTGCGCGCAGGGTCGAGGTTTTTCAGATCTGGAGCATCGCCCAACAATCCACCGGCAAGATGCTGTCCGAAGATGAACATGGGCGCCGATGTACCATGATCTGTTCCGGAGGAGCCGTTTTGAAATACGCGACGACCGAACTCCGAAAACGTGACGCCCGTTACGCGATCCAGTAAATCATCCGCCCGCAAATCCTCCACAAAAGCGGAAATAGCGTTTCCAAGGCGGCTAAGCAGTGTGTTGTGCGAGCCCGCTTGATAAGCGTGCGTGTCAAACCCACCAATACTGACATGGTAGATTCGTGCCCCAAGCCCACCACGGATCAGACGTGCAACGGTTGCCAAGTCACTGCCAAGCGTACTCCCTCCGCTGTAAGAAGCCTGATTGCGCCCGATGTCGAATGCATCCTTGATTGCCTGTGCATAAACAAATGAATCATTGGACACCCGGCGAACGAATGAAATTTCATCCCCTTGAATGGAGTCCGGCACATCAGCTTCATCGAAAAGCTGACCGGAACGGGCTAGCCGGTCCAATAAGCGCTGATTCGGGAGCGTCACGCCCAGCGATTGACCGTGGCCGGCAAACAGCAAAGGTGTGGACGAACCAATCTGTAGAGCGATTGGATGATCTGGTGGGTTGTCAGCGTAGGATGGATACTCTTTCTCAAGAAAGCGACCGGACCAACCTGTGCCTTCCATATCAGACGCATCTCGACCCGAGAGCCACACGTCGGTTGACGTGAAATGAGACAGATCCGGTGAGGCATAACCAACATTCTGAACGACCTCGAGGAGCCCGTCCTGGTACAGCGGTGCAAGACGTGCCAATGCCGGATGGAGCGCTGTGTCGCTGGTCAGCGCAACCGCGTCCTGCGGTGCAATAGCGATGCCCGGGCGGGCGTTGTAATAGATATCGTTCGAGATTGGAATGACAGTATTGAGCCCGTCATTCCCGCCAGAGAGCTGGATGACCACCAAGATGCGATCCGAAGCCGAACTTGCCAATGCCCGTAGCAGCGGATTGGCCATCGTAGCTTGTACCGTCCTTCCATTCAATCCCAACGAAACGGCAGTACCGGACACAGCCATCCCGCGCAAGAACTGCCTGCGCGTCCACGTGGCGTGCGCTTTTTCGTGCAGCGCCCCGTCCTCCAGTCTGGATCCGTGATGCGTGCACATATCAGGCTAATTGATATTCGGGATACTTGGAAAGCGTCACGATGAAATTGCGAATCATGATGGATGCACGATGAGAGCCCGGATCCCATTCATACCATGGGACAGTTCCCAGAAACTGCTTGACCAGGTTGATGCGTTCTGCAGGTCCGTCCAGCAAATCCTGAGGTAAAGGCTGACCGACCAGATCGCCCGCAAATGGCTGATCAATCTCGGGTACCTCGACCAGTGACAGAGGAATAGCGAACAGCGCCTCGGCCAGGTTCAATGCCAGCGAAATGGCAGGATGATCCGAAGCATCATCCGTGTACTTCTCCATGATCGCATTGTAGTCGACGCCCAGAACGGACGAATTCAGGCTGGAGTCTGCAGAAGCAAAGTTGGTGTCGACCGAGCTCCATCTCCTGGGCAGCGTATCTGTTGACAACCAGGCATGGTGTCCGGGCCAACCGGCCACGTTTGGGGGAGACAGCAAATCCTGTCCGAGATTGCGAAGGCCGGCGTCGATAAAAGAGAAATTATCTTGTGAGGGTGCGCCTTTGAACGCAGACACGTCCAAGAGCATCAGCTCGGTCGGGCTCTTGATTCGAACACCCTCGCAGTGCGGCTCGAAAAATGCCTCAGACGCGAACAGGTCTACAAGAGTTGGCCCAATCTGGAAATCGTGAGCCAGAAGACGTTGGGCAAGATCTTCAACGAGAATGGAATCTGGCTCGTTATAGACAAATTCTGCTATGAGCTTCGACGCAATGAAATGAGCAACCTGATAGGAGCGCTCCTGGAAAATCAGATCAATCAGATCGTTTTCATCCCAGTAACCCGAGACATCAAAAATTTTCTTCAATCCGGCGTCATACGCCCAGGATGCCTTGAACGCATCCCATGTTGACCGGACGTCCATCCTCCAGCCCGTCAATGCACGCGCGGCTTCTACAATATCCTCTTGCGAATAGTTTGGCGTGCCATCCGGACCAATGGGGCCCATGGTGAACAATTCCAGCAATTCGCGGGCAAAATTCTCGTTGGGGGCATCGTCACGATTGAAGCGACCATCCAAGTAGTACAGCATGGAGCCATCACGTACAAACCCGCGCGTCACAGCCTTTAAATCCCCCAGTGCCCCCAGGGTCAGTCTCTGCACATACCGGTATGCCAGCGTGCCGTACCGGTACTTCCGAACATCCGTGACGAAATGATTGTGCCAGAACAACGTCATGCGCGAGCGCATGGTACCACGCATCAGGTCCTGCAGAAGTATCTCACGCACTTCCCGCACGTAGTACCCGTTTGCCTCATTGAAGGCAGCCACCTCCTCTTGACTCGCCCCTGTTGGCGGGTAGAGCCTGTACAGCCAAGACGGAGACGGATACAGTGCCGATGAGAGCGGTTCCGACACCCATTCCTCAACAACTTCGCGCGCGAGTCGGCCCGTTGCTGCGGCAACTTTATCGGGGTCTGCACTCACACAAGCCCTGCGCAGCAAATGCGCAGCCTGACGTCGCGAAAGTGGTGTTTGAAAATCCCTGAGCATGAAATGGTCCACCAGTATACCCAGAAAATGTTCCGATCTCAATCAAGAACAGCTGCCATCAATTCGAGTCAGCTGTCCAGGAAAATCATGTGTACCGGGAGCGGGGCTCGAACCCGCACGGGAGTTACCTCCCAACGGATTTTAAGTCCGTTGCGTCTACCAATTCCGCCATCCCGGCATACGCTAAAGATACTTCGTTCCTCTTGAGAGTCCCGGCAGTTCATGTCAAGAATCGGGCAAACGATATCGTGCCCCACCAGAACGTGGAGGGATGGGTGGACTTATGGCCGCTAGCACGACCCGTCGCGGTGTATATTCTTCCATGCAGATCAACCCTCAGATAGTTTCCATCCTGGACAGGCTTGCTCTCCAAGCGGCATCCATGTCCTACACCCCGTACTCGGGCAAGGCCGAAGGCGTGGTGGTTTTACTGGAAGATGGCGCGGTAGTAAACGGATGCCGCGTCGAGAACGCTTCCTTTCAACTGAGCGTTTCGGCACTTATCAATGCATGGTCCACCTTGCATGCAGCAGGGCGGGTCGATGTTGCGGCAATCGCTCAAAACAGACCATACACGGAGGGCGAAAAGGCCTGGTTGCAGGCCATGAATGAGTTCGAGTGGCTTTTCCCCACACCTACCCTGGCTGTGCTGAGTGACGATCTGCCTGAACCTTCGGAAACCCTGCTGCCCTTGTTGGACCAGGACATGGATTCCGCTGCTTCGGGTATTGCTCTCGCCCGCGATATCGCCGGCCTGGCCCACACTCCCCAGTCGAATTTCCCGGTTGGCTGCGTGGTGCGCACAGCAGATGGCCACGTAGTACCTGGCGTAAACGTGGAACACGAGGACTGGGCGAACATCCTCTGCGCCGAACGAAATGCCCTCTCTACCCTGATTGCTTACGGCTTTGGGCCAGCGTCAGAGATATGGGTAGCCTGTATCAAAGAGCCTGGGGGCACGCCTTGTGGAGCGTGCCGGCAGTTTATAGCGGAATTGGCCCCCGATGCCACCGTCTGGATTGACATGGGAGACGCGGCACCTCGATCGATAAGCGTGCCCGAGCTCCTTCCGGGCGCATTCACCGGTGCCGGGTTGCGTCCATGACCTCCGATCAAAACCTGATTTGGAACCTCCCCTCCAGCCTCCGGTTTTGATGGCCCTTTCCACTCGGCCGCTCATCTCATGCTAACCCAGATTGTCGTTTTCATCCTCGGCTTGGGCATCTTGTATCTGGGTGCGGACTGGCTGATCGATGGCGCGTCTGAGGTAGCCCGAAAGTTTGGTATCAGACCGCTCATCATCGGGCTGACGATTGTTGCGCTGGGTACCTCCCTTCCCGAGTTCTTACTCAACCTGTTTGCCGTAGCGGCGGAAGAGGACGGACTCGCCATCGGCAATATCATCGGATCCAATATTGCCAACATCGCACTGATCCTCGGAGTCAGTTCCCTGTTGATGCCATTGACCTTTGATGGCAGTGCCCTAAAAAAGGAATACCCCATCATGCTGGCGGTAACAGGGCTGTTCTACATGCTGGCGCTCGATGGCCAAATCGAGCGAACCGATGGAATGATCCTCGTTTCAGGTCTTGTCGCCTTTCTGGTTTTTGTGATCAAAGATTCCTCGGGCTCGTCTTCTGAATCAAACACGGTCACGGCACCACCACCCCAAGATGACGCCTTGTTCGTACCACATTCTGGATTGATGAAGTGGCTTCACGACGACAAAACAGGACCCTTCATGCGTGTTCTGCTGATCGTGGCAGGAATGGCAGCGTTGGCCATTGGCGCTCGCTTGATGGTTGAGGCTGCAGTTTCCATGGCCACGATGATGAATATCTCTCCCGTAATCGTGGGTTTGACGATCGTAGCCATAGGTACCAGTCTGCCTGAGTTGGCCGCTAGTCTTATGGCGTCTGCCAAGGAAGAGTCGGATTTGTCGGTGGGCAATATCCTGGGCAGCAACCTCCTGAATATTCTTTTCGTAATTGGCGTGGTTGCCATAATCCAACCCATGGAAGTGGAAGATGAGACGTTGGGAATACACATGCCAATCATGATCGGCTTTTCCCTGCTGCTCTACCCTCTTGCAAGCCGTCACCATCGCCTGGCGCGTCCTGGCGGACTGCTTCTGTTGGCGGGCTTTGTGGGTTACATGGTATTTCTGGCCCTGCCGTATCTGTAGTAGATTTTTTCGCTTTCCTCGACACCCTGAACGTTGGATCTTTCGCTCGGATCATCTCCTTGGCTGTTCGCACTGACCGTCCTGGTTACGGGCGCTGTTGCATTCTGGAGTTATCGCACAACGATTCCCCAATTGGATGTCCCTCGGCGGCTCGTCTTGGGCACGCTTCGCTTCCTGACGCTGTGCATCATTCTCTTCTTTGTGTTTGAGCCGATTTTGCAAAGATCTCGAACCACAACTCAGGACCCCCTCGTAGCGGTTCTTGTGGATCAATCTGAAAGCATGCTGCTCGCTGATTCCCTGCTCGGTGAAGAGGGAGCATCAACGTCAGAACTGATCGCTGCCATTGACCAGGCCACCAGTCAAATGGACGTCAGCCTCTTTGCCTTTGGTTCGAGTCTTTCAAGGGTTGATGCACTCGATTCCCTTTCGTTCACACTGGATCGTACGGATATATCGAGCGCACTGCGCGAGGTGGCCAACACCCTGGGTGACCAACCCCTTGCGGCAGTCGTGCTGGCCAGCGATGGTTTATACAATGCAGGCGCCAATCCCCTCCATGCGGCGGAGCGTTTTCCAGTGCCCATATTTGCTGTGGCTCATGGCGACTCCTCTACCAGACGCGACGTTCGCATTGAAGGGGTCATCACCAATGAACTGACGTATTCCGGCCTGGAAGTCCCGGTGTTGGTTCGAGTACGAAACGATGGGCATGCACCTGCCCCTTTCCAAGTGACGCTTCTCGAGAATGGAGCGGTCCTATCGAACGCTTCTGGAACACTGCCCCCGACGGGCGCAGAGGCCAGCGTGGATTTGTCGTTTGAAGCCGGAGAGGCCGGGCTGCGAGACCTTACGGTGGTGGTGACACGCTTTCAGGAGGAAGCGACCTACCGTAACAATGAATCCAGATTCCAAGTGCGCGTTCTGGACCAGAAAAAGTCCATTCTGTTGCTGGCAGGTGGACCATCACCTGATGTTGCTGCACTTTCTCGTATGGTTTTGAATGATGACACAGCCACGCTTACCGTACGAACCCAGAAGCCAAATGGAGACTGGCACGAGGGTGACTTCCCAACGTCTTTTGACGACATCGATCTGATTATTGCGATCGGATACCCGGGTGCGGCAACGGCACCAACGGAAGCTCAATCGCTGGCCGATGCGGTTGCAAACGGCGTACCTATCCTGTACGTACACGACCGATCCAGCAATACGGCGCGGCTTCAGACAAGCTTGGCTCCTCTCCTGCCTGCGGCAGTCAGCACTCCGCGCTCGACCTTCATTCCCGGGACGATTGATCAGACCTCAGCAGCCGCTTCGCATGCGGTTTTCGACATCGAAGATCGAAGGGATGACAGCCGATGGCGACGCCTGCCGCCGCTTTCACTGAGCGAGAGTGTTTGGGAGGCAGCTGCAGGAGCCACCGTTCTCGCGACATCCCGGATTCGTGGCGTGTCCTTGCCTGACCCGGTCCTTGCCGTCATGCGAAGGGGTCGCATAAAATCTGCCATTCTTACCGCCCACGGATTCTGGCGTTGGCAGATTGTCCCGGAAGACCTCGAGACGGATGCTGCTCGTTTCAACCAGGTTGTCGAGAATCTGATCCAATGGCTCTATGCAGCAGATGATGACCGCCTGGTTCGAGTGGAACCCACAGAAACGTCCTTTGCTGAAGGCGATGCCCTACTGTTGCGGGGCGAAGTGTACGATGAGGCGCTTCGGCCAATCTCAGAAGCCTCCCTCTCCATCCAGCTTACAAGTGAGCAAGGCCAGGTATTTCCCTATGAAATGCAGCCCCGCGGGAATGGACGGTATGCCCTCGACATGGGTGTTTTACCTGCAGGTTCCTACGAGTATGTAGCCATTGCCCGTTTGAATGAAGCTGAATTGGGAACGGATAACGGATCGGTCACGATCGGCCGCAGGACCATCGAATACCGTCGGACACAAGCCGATTTTGACCTCATGCGTCAAATTGCTTCTCGATCCGGAGGAAGCATGCACCCGGCCGGTGATGCAGACGGGCTGGCGCAAGCTATAAGAAATAGCCCATCCTTTGAGCCCATCTCACACCTCTCGGTCGAACAGATACGGTTATGGCAACGGTATCCGTTCCTCGTAATCCTCTTGGTTTTACTGACGGCGGAGTGGTTCCTGCGGAAACGTTGGGGGATGGTATGAGCCAGCAGGTCCTGCGCTTCATTCCCTAATTTGGAGTGAACACGAATGATCGCTCATCGTATATTCGAAACCACCGCTCCGGTCATCTTTCCTCTATCAGTCAGACGGCCTAGCAGGACATCGATGACCTGCCCCCGATTACAGTCACTGACCGCCCCGGAATCGCTTCCAAGTATTGCCACTTCATGTCCCTGACCGACACCAACGTCGAAGCGCCATCCGAAATTGAGCATGTGCTGAGTGGAGACCTCAGCGAACCCCAGCAGCTTGCTACGCTCCTGATTCGGGTTCGAAGACATTTGCATCAGAATCCCGAGCTGGGGCTTCATGAATTCAATACGTCCAGGTTCATCAGAGCTGTTCTCGAAACGCATGGCCTGACGGTCGTTGGACCCCTTGCGGAAACCGGGCTTTATGTGGACATCGTTGGCGATCATCCGGGACCCATGATTGGCTACCGAGCAGACATCGACGCCCTGCCCATCCAGGATCAGAAGTCTGTGGAATACAAGTCGGTCAACCAGGGTATTGCGCATTTGTGTGGCCACGATGCGCACACAGCGATGGCCATTGGCGTCGCAGTGTACCTCGACCACCATCGCGATCGCTTGCACGGCACGGCCCGCGTCTTTTTCCAACCCAATGAGGAAGGAATTCCGAGCGGGGCGCCTCTCATGATTCGCGACGGTGTCCTGGAAGGCATGTCGGCTGTATTTGCTGCCCACGTCGACCCGACAGTTGAATCAGGCAAATATGGCTTGATGACCGGGGCCGTTACAGCATCAGCAGATCGATTCCGCGTTCGGGTCATCGCGGGATCGACCGGCCACTCTGCACGTCCCCACCAGGCCACCGATCCGATCTGGATTGCCACGCAGATCATGTCCGACATGTACCAAATGCTGGGCCGCATTTCTGATCCACGCAAGCCTGCCGTTGTTGCGATCTGCCGCATGCGTGCCGGTGAGGCGTACAATGTGATTCCCGATGAAGCCGAGTTCGGCGGTACGTTCCGCTGCACGGCCAATGAGGACCGAGCTGTTTTCAAGCAGCAGATAGAACGAACAGCCAAATATGTGGGTGAAGGTCACGGTGCGACCGTCGAAGTGGACTTCGACCTCGGCTCCCCTCCCGTCGTGAACGATGGCGAGTTGATCGATGCCGTTCGCGATACCATCATCGAAGAGCGTGGCCAAGAGGCCATTTTCAACATCCCGGTCCCCAGCATGGGAGCGGAAGACTTCGCACACTACCTGGATCATGTACCAGGAGCGTTGATTCGTATCGGTACGTGTAACAGTCCAGATACCGCCCATGTCCTTCACGACTCACGGTTCGATATCGATGAATCGGCGATGACACCGGCTTCGATCATGCTCGGAAACGCCATGATCAGGTTGCTTGAACAGAAGGCCTCCTGATCCCGGGACAGCCTTCTTTCTTCATGAAGGAGAGGTAATTGCTGATCACCCTTGGAGCGGACCGTGCCGCCCATGATACTTGGAACAGCCCCCTGCGGGTATCGTTGCACGAGCACTCATCATTCTACCACGCTTAGAACCAGGGTCACGCCACGCATATGAGTACGGTTGCAGCAGAAACAACAGCAGAACGGACCGTTGAGAGTACCGGACCGGTCTCTCTCACGGGGCGGGCGGCCGATGAGATCCGCAACATCATGAGCAACAAGAACATTCCGGAAGGCTACCACCTTCGAGTGGGCGCCAAAGGCGGTGGTTGCTCAGGCATGAGCTACATTTTGGGCTTTGATCGTAAGCGCGACCATGACATCGAATTCCAAGTTGACGGGATCGTGGTATTCATGGACAAGCGACACGGCCTTTACTTGATGGGAACGACCGTCGATTACCAAGATGGACTCAATGCGCGAGGGTTTACATTTGAAAACCCGAACGCTACCGCAACGTGCGGATGCGGGTCCAGCTTCGCTTCCTGACCCTGATTTCTCTACCTGAATCGACGTGACCACCGGGAAAGATGGCAGCGTCAATTGACGTTCCTCACTCCTCGTCTCTTACCGTCGGACTCTCATACTTCCGACACGTATGAACCTTATGGAAGGAAACTTTTCAAACCGCGTTCGCGACGTCATTTCCTACAGCCGCGAAGAAGCCATTCGTCTCGGACATGATTACATAGGGACGGAACATCTTCTGCTGGGTATCATCCGCGAAGGTGAAGGAATCGCTGTCAAAATTCTCCGCAACCTGGGATGCGATCTATTCAAGCTAAAGAAATCCATCGAGGACACCGTGCGCAGTACCGGTGGCACGTTGACCGTGGGCAACATTCCGCTGACCAAACAGGCGGAGAAAGTGCTCAAAATCACGTATCTGGAGGCCAAGCTTTACAAAAGCGATGTAATCGGTACGGAGCACCTGCTACTTTCACTCCTGAGAGACGATGAAAATCTTGCTGCTCAGATCTTGCAGCAAGGCTTCTCGGTCACCTACGATGCCGTTCGCGCCGAACTCGATACGATCATTTCCGGTAAAGCTCCCGCAACACGCGCAAGCACCGGAACGCCGGGAGGAAGCGGTGGCAGTAAGGGTTCCTCCTCTGGCTCCGGCTCAGGTCGAGGATCAGGTGGAAAGCGCGGAGAAGGAAAAGGAGAAAAGAGCAAGACGCCTGTTCTTGACAACTTCGGCCGCGACCTGACGTCCCTGGCTGAAGAGGACAAATTGGATCCGGTCGTAGGTCGGGCTGCGGAAATCGAACGTGTCGCACAGGTTCTGTCGCGCCGTAAGAAGAACAACCCGGTCCTCATCGGTGAACCTGGTGTGGGTAAGACTGCCATCGCAGAAGGGCTGGCCATGCGCATCGTTGGCCGCAAAGTGAGCCGGGTGCTGTTCGACAAGCGGATCGTAACACTCGACCTCGCCGCCCTCGTGGCGGGGACCAAATACCGTGGTCAGTTCGAGGAGCGGATGAAAGCCGTGATGAATGAGCTCGAAAAGAGCCCGGACGTCATCCTGTTCATCGATGAACTCCACACGATCGTTGGTGCAGGAGGCGCATCGGGTAGCCTTGATGCCTCCAACATGTTCAAACCGGCGCTTGCTCGTGGCGAAATCCAATGCATTGGCGCCACGACGCTGGATGAGTACAGACAGCACATCGAAAAGGATGGTGCTCTGGACAGACGATTCCAGAAGATTCTCGTCGATCCAGCCTCCCCAGAGGAGGCGGTCGAGATTCTCCAGAATATCCGCGACAGATACGAACAGCATCACAACGTCAACTACACGGATGAAGCCGTCAATTTGACGGTGAAGCTGTCCGAACGCTACATCTCAGATCGCTATCTCCCGGACAAGGCCATTGACGTCCTCGACGAAGCCGGTGCGCGTGTGCACCTGAACAACATCAAGGTGCCCGACGATGTCGTGAAGCTCGAAGCTGACATTGAAGCCGTCCGCGAAGAGAAGAACCAAGTCGTCAAGAGCCAGAAATTCGAGGAGGCGGCCCAGCTCAGGGACAAGGAGAAGAAGCTGCTCGAGAAACTGGAAGCTGCCAAGAAGGACTGGGAAGCCAAGGCCGAAAGTGAGATCCATGATGTGGGTCCGCAAGACATCGCTGAGGTCGTCGCCATGATGACGGGTGTCCCAGTCGACAAGATTTCAGAGCCTGAAACCAGGAAGCTCCTCAACATGGAAGAGGAGCTACGCGGTCAGGTAATTGGACAGGACGAAGCAATCAAGAAGCTCGCCCGCGCCATTCGGCGTACCCGGGCTGGTTTGAAGGATCCCAAGCGCCCAATCGGCTCCTTCATCTTCCTTGGGCCTACCGGTGTTGGTAAGACGGAACTGGCCAAAAAACTGACCGAATACCTGTTCGACTCCCAGGAGGCGCTTATTCGCGTCGACATGAGTGAGTACATGGAGAAGTTTTCCGTGTCTCGTCTGGTCGGTGCCCCTCCGGGATATGTCGGCTACGAAGAAGGAGGTCAGCTAACCGAGAAGGTTCGGCGCAAGCCCTACTCTGTAGTGCTTCTCGATGAGATCGAGAAGGCCCACCCGGACGTATTCAACATTCTCCTGCAAGTACTCGATGATGGCCTGCTGACCGATGGTCTGGGCCGCAAAGTCGACTTCCGGAATACGATCATCATCATGACCTCGAACATCGGGGCACGGGATATCAAGAACCTTGGCAAGGGCATCGGCTTCTCACAAGGCGACCAGGAATTCAATTACCAGACGCTGAAGTCGACGGTTGAGGACGCGCTGAAACGCGTATTCAACCCGGAGTTCCTGAACCGTATCGACGATGTCATCGTCTTCCACCCTCTGGAGAAAAAGCATATCCACGAGATTATAGATCTCATGGCCGTGGAACTGTTTGGACGGGCCTTGGAGGTCGGAGTAACCGTAGAGTTGGAGGAAACCGCCAAGCGCTTCCTGGTCGACAAAGGCTACGACCCCAAGTTTGGTGCCCGACCCCTACGTCGTGCCATCCAGAAGTACGTGGAAGATCCCATGGCTGAAGCCATCCTCGGTCACGATCTGGGTGAAAATGACTCGCTGGTCATCTCCTACGACGAGAAAAAGGACACCGGGGAGCTTTCTTTCCGCAAGAAGAAGAAAAAGGCAGCCCCCAAGAAGAAATCCAGCAAAGCAAAAGAGGCTACGCCCAAGGAGAAGCCAGACAAAGCTGTGAAGCCAGAATCAGGTGATGGATCGTCCAAGGACGCCCAACCTGAGATAGATGGTGGGCAAGACCAGCCGGCCGAGGAAGATTCCAAATAATGGTATCTGACGGCTTCAGTCGCCGACTCGTGACTCGCTGAGAGGTCCTAACCCAGTGTCCAATTGACGCCTCTGCCCTCTTCAGGATGCGGAAAGCGCCATGTCACGGCTCCTTGGTCGCACGCGTACAGACAGGTGCCGCACTCAATGCAGTCCTCGAACTGGAAGTGCACATTCCCTTGTTCATCAAGAGTGTAGCACTTCGCCGGGCAGACACGTGTCGTGCATTTGTGCGGACAGGTTGAGTTGCAGATGTCCGTATCCACTTCAATGTGCGCGCGGGAATCAGAACGGCCCTGATTCCGGTAGTTTACGAGTCCCAATCGTTCTGCTACAGTCATGTCGCTTCGCTCGTGATAGTGGTTCTTGGGGTGGGTTTGTGGTTTCAGCCAGTCACTTTGTGGGGGTACCTCGGGCCTACAGGGCCTTGGCTCCCTTGAGGCCCAATTTGACCAGATCCCAATAAGATGCATGTCGCTTGATAGCGGCCCGCATCATGGCTGATGCTTTTGGAGTCGGCTTGCTATCGATGGTGAAGAACTGCCGGCCGAAGTCACAAATCAAGTTTGGCACCGTGGAGAACATTTCCTGCCGGTGCAATAAATGGACCGCCTCCTGGAAGGACTTCATGTCCTGAAGGACATAGCTGCTTTCCAATGCCTTGCGGTAGTTGCCCAGCATGGCAGCACTGAAATCACTGGCCTTCTTTGCTTCCACCACTGTTTCGGCAGCCAGGATGCCACTCCTCATGGCATAATCCATTCCTTGAATCGCCTTTCCTGCGTTCAAGAGCAAGTGAGCCGCCTCGCCTGCGATCATGACGCCGTCAGCATAAATCTCGGAAGGCATTCCTTTGATATCCCCCGTTGATACGACATGGGCCGAATATTCGACCGTCTCGGCGTCCCGAATCATATCAGCTACTGCAGGATGCTCCTTGAAACTGTTCAGGACATCATAGGGCGTTTTGCCTTTGTCCCGCAGATCATTCATTCCGAGTACCAATCCAAGGGAGATGGAATCCCTATTCGTGTACAGGAATCCACCTCCTTCCACGCCTTCGGAACAGGCCCCTACAAATTCATTGGTCAAGCCGGAACGACCATCCAATTGGAATCGATCTGCCAGGCGGGCTTCGTCCAGTTTGAGAACTTCCTTCACTCCGACGGCGACGTGATCACCCGGCACATACTCCTTTTCCAGTCCTATCTGTCGCGTAAGCAGGTTATTGACCCCTTCGGCGATAATGACGCAATCGGCATGAAATACTTCATCACCGGCTCGAATACCGGTCACACGACCCTCCTCTTGAACCACTTCTTCCACCAGGATGTCAGTGGCGAGGAACGACTCATCCGGATGTGCGCTCGCATCAATGGCTTGCTGCACCTTTCCCGCCAGCCACTCATCAAACACGGCCCTGAGGACCGTGACTCCGGTGTACGGCGTCTCCTTGAAATGATCTGATTTGAAATCGACGCTGAACGCCGACTGTTCATCCGTGAACGTAAGCCGCCGGTGCGAAACGAATCGTTCGAACCCTCCCTCATCCTGCCAATAGTCGGGGACCAACCGCGCCAGGTCGCTACCCCACAGCACGCCACCCGATACATTCTTGGCTCCACAAAACTCGCCGCGCTCGATCAACAAAAACCGGGCATCTGCTTTGGCCAGTGTCATGGCAGCACTCAGACCGGCAATCCCGCCGCCCACAATGATGCAGTCAAACTTCTCTTCCATGTACAGCCGTTGAGCGTATTGGGTAAATGCAGATCCCGTTGCGTCTCGTTCCGACGCAAAACAGGCTCCTTAGTTCATGGCGTCTCGTAACGCTGCATTTAAAAGCGGGAGAATGGTAAAACAGTCTCCTACGAGTCCATAGGTTGCAATATCGAAAATTGGAGCGTCCGGATCTTTGTTGATGGCAACAATAATCCGACTATTGGCCATTCCGGCTGTGTGCTGTACGGCACCAGAGATCCCAACAGCAAAATACAGGTCGGGAGACACCACCTTTCCGGTCTGCCCTATTTGAGCCGTAGCGGGGAATAACCCTGTTTCAACGACGGCCCGGGAAGCGCCAATAGCTGCGCCGGTTATTTCAGCCAACTCCTGCACGAGTGCACGTCCGTTCTCGTCTCGAACACCGCGACCGGCGGCAACGACCACCTGTGCTTCAGAAAGATCAACGGTATCCCCGGCTGTCGTAACAACCTCCTTCAGCGTTTGCCGCAGTGTAGCATCGTCAAACGTGAATGCTACCTCGACAACGGTTCCATCGGCTGGGGCCTGTTTTGCCTCGTAGGAACCCGAGCGGACCGAAACGAAGACGAGCGAATGTGTGCTCGACGTGTTGGCAAGCTTTTTCGCGGCCATCACCGGACGCTGACAGGACACTTCATCGGCACTCAGCGCAAAAGAGGCTACGTCCGGGAGTACGGCAGCATCACAGCGCACGGCCAACGCACCGAGTATATCCTTGACAGACTCCGTTGAGGCCGCCACCAACATCCGCGGTGCGGCTTCACGAACAACGGATTCCAACGCTGACAACACGGGGGCATTCAAATGGGTGTCCAGCACGCGATCCATTACGACATAAACGTGCTGTGCCCCGTAGGACATGGCCTCCCCGGCCAGATCGTGAGCGGAAGAACCAAGAAGAACAGCCGACAGCCCGAGTCCCGCACCAGATGCCACGTCACGGGCTCGCGTCATGGCTTCAAGGGAACTGCGCTTGATGCGTCCGTCCTGAACAGAACAAAAAACAAGAATCGAACTCATTAAATCGATGGGTTCAATGGAATGAATAGGATCAGGCACCCGTTCGTAGCGACGTCGGCATGCCGTTCGTGACTACAGAACTCCTGCCTCAGTATTCAGGCGCCGAATCAAATCGGCGACCAGCTCTTCGGGCTCTCCTTCCAGCTTGACACCGGGTTCACGGCCCGGTGGATCGACGGTGCCGGCAACAGCAGTGCGCGCAGATGGGGCCGCCGCTGACTCGGTAGCAATCTGCTTACGCTTCGCCGCCATGATGCCCTTGAGCCCAGGAATGCGGGGATTGTTCATGTCATTCGAGCAGGTGACCAGGCAGGGTGTTTCCAGCACAATGATTTCCTGGCCGGCATCACCTTGCCGTGTAACAACCAGTGAATCCCCCTCGACACGCAATCCAACAGCGTTAGTGGCGTATGGAAGCCCCAGACGCTCGGCCAACATGGCTCCCGCCAATCCGGCGTCCGTGTCCTGGGACTGCTTCCCTGTCAGGATGACGTCGTAGCCATGGCCATCAAAATGGGATGCGAGCAATGCAGATATTGCGTGCGAATCGGCACCTTCTGCGTTTTCCAGAACCAGGTGCGTCGCATCTGAAGCTCCCATGGCGAGCGCTTTCCGGATCGTCTCGGTCGCCGTAGAGGGACCCACCAGGACCAGATCAACTGGATCACCGTTTTCGGCGTTCAGGACCAGCGCTTCCTCCACTGCAGAGGCGTCATAAGCATTGAGCACCATCCTCCCGGTCTGGACGGCGGCCTGCACATCTGGCACCTGCTTTATACACACACAGAATTTCATCGACTGAATTGCGCTTTTTTCTATTTTCAGGGTGATTCCAGGGCTTTCATTGACTATTGTTGAAAGCGCTCCTGAATCGGGCCGAAAGGTACAAACCGCCCCGACGCCTTCAAACCGAAATCATTCCCGGTGCTGCCATGTTCGCCATGCGAATTCGTCCCTTTCCTTTTCTGTCCGTTGTCCTGGTACTCCTGCTGTCGGCCGAACTGTCACACCAGGCACATGCTCAGCTAGCGAATTCGCGTTTCGGCTTCGGGTTCAATTCTATTCTGAGCCCGGAAAACGGCTTCGGCGTGGGCTTCAAAGGTCGGCTTTCCACTCCCATCAATGCGGATTTATCCTTCGCTGTAGACGCCGGTATAGCAGGCTTCATCTTAGGAGGACGTGACGATGCGACATGGATCATTGATCCACAAGTGTCGCTGATTGTGACTTTGCCCGGTGTCGAGAAAGCCCCTTACCTGTTGACTGGAATTGGCGGATATCTGGACCCGACTGACAGTGGGGACACCCTTACGGGGCCAACCCTGCACGCAGGCGTCGGCTGGGTGAAGCCACTTCGCGAGTCTGTGCTGTTTTATGAGCTGAATCCTGCTCTCATCATCGGAGATGACAAAGTCTCAGGATCCATTCCTTTCCGTATTGGCGTCATTTTCTGAGCCGCTCAGACCCCGCTGATGCTCCTTACACCCTCTTTTCGCAGGACTCCGCGCCCGTGACCGGTATTTACGTCCACGTCCCATTCTGTGCACAGCGATGCACATACTGTGACTTCTATTTCGTTACGACAGAAAAGTCGCACGCATCCTACGTGGATGCGGTTTGTACTGAAATACGTCTGCGTTCATCAGCATACGCGGGGCGGGATCCGGTGGGGACCATCTATTTCGGAGGAGGGACCCCTTCCCTACTCCATCCTGATGACCTCGGAGTAATCATCGAGACGCTCAACGAGAGCTTTGATTGCTCCCAGGTGCAGGAGACAACGCTGGAGGTAAATCCCGAAGACGTAACGCCCGACTACCTGGCAGCGGTCCGGGCTCTGGGTATAGATCGGTTGAGTATCGGTATCCAGTCGTTCTTCGAAGACGATCTGCAATTCATGAACCGGGTCCATAGTGCCAAGGCGGCCCGGAATGTAATTGAAACGGTTCGACAAAGTGGTTTCGATAACTTCTCCATCGACCTGATTTTTGGGCTTCCGGACCAACCTCCGGAATACTGGAGCGCCAACCTGGAAATTGCCGCCTCTTTTGAGGTCCCCCACATTTCCACATATGGTCTCACAATCGAAAGCGGCACGCCTCTGAAGAATCAGGTGGACCGCGGTGTGGTTATTCCCGCGACGGAAGAGGACATGAGCGATCAGTTCACATTCACGATGGACTACCTCAGGGATCGCGGTTACGAACACTATGAAATCTCCAGTTTTGCCCGACCGGGGCGGCGTGCAGTACATAATCACCGTTACTGGACCCACAAGAATTATCTGGGCTTCGGGCCTTCAGCCCACTCATTTTGGTGGTCGGCATTGCCTGCCTCACGATGGGCAAACGTGCGAAACCTGAAACGGTACGAGGCGCTCTTGCGCCAGCGGGTAGCCCCGGTCGACGATACCGAACGACTCGCCATTGATTCTCTGGCAGATGAATATATCCTGCTGCGTTTGAGGACCGCAGACGGTCTAGATCTGGAAGAACTGGAATCGAGGTATGGCGTTGATCTGCTCGTCGAGCACGTTGATGCGCTGGCACAGCTTGAGGAGAGCGGCTTCATCCGCCCTATTCGGAATCACACCGTCCAACTGACTGACTTGGGTAAAACCGTATGCGACATGGTAACGGCACGACTGCTTCCAGATTGAAACGGTCCACGGTGCGGACCGGCTTCGTTCTGATGATGCTCGTCCTTGTGTTGACAGCGTGCGGATCCGAAACCCCCGATTCACAGCCTTCCGTGACAGACGTCCCTTTTACTCCCGAAGGTGTGCTGGATTTCCAACGCGCTGACAGCACAATAATTACGCGCATCGTCATCGAATTGGCGGAAAGTGTGGAGGAGCAAGCTCAGGGACTCATGTATCGTCGATCCTTGCCGGATCGAGGTGGCATGTTATTCGTGAATGGCGCGGAAGAAATGAAATCGTTCTGGATGAAGAACACAGCCATTTCTCTGGACATCCTGTTTGTGGACGCAAACGGCGATATCGTCAACATTGTAAAGAATACCGCCCCATTTTCGGAGGAATTCATCCTGTCAACGGCTCCTGCCCAATACGTGGTTGAGGTCCGGTCAGGGTTCACAGATCGCTACGGCATTACAGAAGAAGACCGTATTTCTTGGAGGCGACAATCATTCGACACGGACACCAGCTCATGAATCGTACAGCTTACCTTCTCGCTTTCTTTCTGCTGCTGACCGGTTGCGGACAACCAGCGGTCGACGAACCGGCTTCGAATGAGCCTTCTGAAGAGCCGTTGATTGATATCCCCTTTCAGAAAGATGGCGCTCTGACCATCAGCCGCGATGATGAAGTATATCTGACACTGGACATCGAAATCGCCGATACCGATTCGTCCAGAAATCGCGGATTGATGCAGCGCAACGGATTGCCTGAAGATTCGGGAATGTGGTTCATCTTCGAGCAGGAAAGCGAACAGGGTTTCTGGATGGCCAATACGCGCATTGCCCTCGATCTGATCTTCGTCCGTTCAGACGGACACATCCAGTCCATTTCGAAATATGTTCAGCCCATGCGAACGGAAACCATTCCTTCAAACGGCCCTGCACAGTTCGTGCTGGAAGTGGAAGCAGGATTCTCAGATACCGTTGGCATTCTAGAAGGTGACCTCGTGGCCTTTGAACGGAGCGAATAACCGCTCACTGGGGGCCGTCGGAACATGGTCGTTCCAGCGTGTGCTGGACGTTACAATCCGAAGCTTTCCCCACAAGCACAATTGCGAACGGCCTGCGGATTGTTGAAGTGAAATCCTTTTCCCTCCAGCCCGTCACTGAAATCCAGCGTGGTGCCGGTCAGATAGACTGCGCTTCTCGGGTCAATTACGACAGTGAATGGACCTCGCTCGAGACGGGTATCCGGGTCTGAGGCCTGGGTGTCCCACCCAAGGTCGTAGGTCAAACCGGAGCATCCTCCGGGGACCACAGAAATCCTCAAGAAGGTCTCCTCCAGGTTGACCGATTCCGCTTGCGCCGTAGCGCTCAGTTTGGCGAGAGCGGCCTCCGTGATAAAGATGACGCTAGATGTGGCTGTCTCCATGGAAGGAAGCGTTCAAGAACGCCGTAAAATCGAATTACGAATGCCGTGTGAATCGATTGATTTAGTGGCTTCGGAACGTAATAATTACGCGCCCGACTGCACCTACGAGGGCAGGTAACCGCGAGTGAGGATACAGTTCCCCGGCGAACGGGATGCCGCTTTCCCAATCTGTGAAGACTGGATCCATTTCGTTTTGGAATAGAAACCAATCTTTACGGCAAGTCTTTATTTAGATTCGATCCAAACAAGAAGCGCAGCGTGCCCAAAAAGGCCGCTATCGCTCGATCAAAACCCATCCGGACCCCATCTTCATGAGTGAAAACGGAACGGAGCTACTCCACGAAGTAGCCCAAAGTGAATACAAGTACGGGTTTGTAACCGATATCGAGTCAGACAAGGCGCCGGCCGGTCTTTCAGAGGATACCATTCGGTTCATTTCTGCGAAGAAGAATGAGCCGTCGTGGCTGCTGGAATGGCGCCTGCGGGCATACCGTCATTTCGTTTCTCTGATGGAAGACGGAGATGGTCTCCCCGAGTGGGCTCACCTCAATATTCCACCCATCGATTTCCAGGCGATCTCCTACTACTCCGCTCCCAAACAGAAGCCAGAGTTGGAGTCTCTGGATGAGGTGGACCCGGAATTGATTGACACCTTCAACAAGCTTGGTATTCCGCTTGCCGAACAGGAGCGCCTGGTTGGGATTGCTGTAGACGTGGTCATGGATTCTGTTTCTGTAACCACCACGTTCAACAAGGAGCTGGAAAAGAACGGCATCATTTTCTGCTCGTTCTCAGAGGCAGTCCAGAATCATCCGGAGCTGATCCAGAAATATCTCGGTAGTGTTGTACCCCACACCGACAATTTTTTTGCTGCCCTGAATTCGGCCGTCTTCTCCGATGGCTCTTTTTGCTATATCCCGAAAGGCGTGAAATGCCCGGTTGAACTGTCCACCTATTTCCGAATCAATGAAGCCGGAACGGGACAGTTCGAACGAACCCTTATCGTAGCGGACGAAGACTCGTATGTCTCCTACCTGGAGGGATGCACGGCGCCGCAGAGGGACGAAAACCAGCTGCATGCGGCGGTCGTGGAGATCGTAGCTCACGACGACGCAGAGGTCAAGTATTCCACGATCCAGAACTGGTACCCGGGCAACAGCGAAGGCGTTGGCGGGATCTACAATTTTGTGACTAAACGCGGTATCTGCCAGGGAGATCGATCGAAGATCTCCTGGACCCAGCTGGAAACGGGCTCGTCCATCACCTGGAAATATCCCTCCTGCATTCTGAAAGGAGATGACTCGGTTGGAGAATTCTACTCCGTCGCGTTCACGAAAGGAATGCAGCAGGCGGATACGGGAACGAAGATGATCCATATCGGAAAAAACACGTCGTCGACGATCATTTCGAAAGGAATATCCGCAGGTAAGAGCCAGAACTCATATCGCGGCTTGGTGAAGGTCAATCGCGGAGCCGAAAACGCGCGCAACTTCAGCCAGTGTGACTCCATGCTGCTGGGCGACCGTTGCGGTGCACACACCTTCCCTTACCTGGAGATCAGCAACCCGACAGCCAAAGTCGAGCACGAAGCAACGACATCTAAAATCGGGGAAGACCAGATTTTTTATTGCCTGCAGCGCGGTATCAGCGAGCAGGACGCCATCAAACTCATTGTAAACGGTTTCGCCAAGGAGATCCTTGCCATGCTCCCGATGGAGTTTGCCGTTGAAGCCCGCAATTTGTTGGCCATCGAACTTGAAGGAAGCGTCGGTTGATCCGTCCAAACAACCCCGCCACACCCATTCCACTGAAAAACATCACCATGCTCACGATCAAGAACCTCCACGCCAGTATCGAAGAAGATGGCACGGAAATCCTCAAAGGTCTTGACCTGACCGTCAACGCAGGCGAAGTCCACGCCATCATGGGTCCGAACGGATCTGGTAAAAGCACGCTCGCATCGGTACTCGCAGGACGCGAAGATTATGAAGTAACCGAGGGCTCCATCGATTTCGACGGCGAAGACTTGCTCGAAATGGAAACAGACGAGCGCGCCCGCGAGGGACTGTTCCTCGCTTTCCAGTACCCGGTTGAGCTGCCAGGGGTCTCGATGTCGAACTTCCTGAAGCAGGCGGTCAATTCCGTCCGTGAACACAGGGGTGAAGAACCGCTCTCAGCAGGTGACTTCCTTAAACTGATGAAGGAAAAAGCAGCGCTGGTGCATCTGGATCCCTCCCTGAAGACCCGTTCGGTGAACGAAGGGTTCTCTGGTGGTGAGAAAAAGCGCAACGAGATTTTCCAACTGGCCATGCTCGATCCCAAGCTCGCCATCCTGGATGAAACCGATTCCGGTCTGGACATTGATGCCTTGCGGATCGTGGCAGACGGCGTCAACGACCTGCGCGGTGAGGACCGGGCATTCGTGGTCATCACCCACTATCAGCGCCTGCTGGATTACATCGTTCCTGACTTCGTTCACGTTCTCGTGGACGGCAAAATCGTCATGTCAGGAGGTAAGGAGCTTGCCCTGGAGCTCGAAGAGAAAGGCTACGACTGGATCAAGGCTGACACCGGCCAAGCCGTCTGAACCTGATCGCATCCATCTTTCACCAGGACCCAAGAGATCGTGCAGATCGAACAGAAACTCCTTAACGAAATCAACGCTCGTCTAGAGCGTCAGGACGCCAACGGTGGCAACGGCTGGGCGTCCACACGTCGCTTGGCTGCTGGGGCATTCAAGGATATGGGGCTGCCGACTCGGCGCTCTGAAGCCTACAAGTACACCCCGGTAGCCAAACGCTTCACAGACAATCTTTCACTGGAGAACGAGGCCGGCACCGTTCAGGCTACCCGTGCACTCGAACAGTTGGACGGGATCCACCTTTCGACTACCAACGGCCTGTTGGACAGCGTTCCCGCTCACCTTCCCTCGGGTTTGACCATCAGTTCACTGGTGGACGCATACCAGGGCAACAGAGTCTTTGTCAACGACCACCTATCCCGTGCCTTTGTAGCTGAACGAGACGCGTTTTCGTCGCTGGCTGCTGCCGCCGCGGAAGACGGCATTCTGATCCATGTGGCAGCCAACACAGCAGTAGACCAGACGATCGTCATCCACCATGACAACGTCTCCTCATCCGGTCTCGTACAGCCCCGCTTGTTGGTGGTAGCCGATAAAGGCGCCTCGGTGCAGATCATCGAACACTTCGGTCATGCCGGAGCAAGCTCGGCCTTCGAGAATCGGATTGCCGAAATGATGGTGGCAGACGGCGGATCGATTGACCACGTCCTGATATTCGAACGCAGCGAAGAAGCCACGTTTGTCAACGGTTTGCATGTATACCAGGAAGGATCGAGCCACTACGCGACGAACACGATCACGCTCGGTGGTGGGATGGTCCGAAACAACCTGCACTTCCTTCCCGACGGCGAGGAGTGTGAGACACATTTGAACGGGTTGTATATCGCGCGCGGCTCCCAACACATCGATAATCACACATTTGTTGACCACGCCAAGCCCAACTGCGAAAGCAATGAACTCTTCAAAGGAATCGTAGCGGATACGGCGACTGGCGTATTCAACGGGAAGATCCTCGTTCGGCAAGACTCACAGAAGATCAACGCCTATCAGTCCTCGAAGAGCATTCTGCTCGACCGCTCGGCAAGTATCTATGCCAAGCCCGAGCTCGAGATCTACGCCGACGATGTTCGATGCAGCCACGGAGCTACGACAGGCGAATTGGACGAAGATGCCCTTTTCTACCTACGGGCTCGAGGAATACCAGCAGAGAAAGCCCGCTTGCTGCTCCTGGAGGCATTTGCCCGCGACGTCGTTGATCTGATCAAAGAAGGGTCGGTTCGTGATTACCTCTACGCCCGTCTTCACGCTATCCTGGAAGCACACGCATCCTGATGAACTCTATCGCTGCAATGCCTAATACGGCGAACACTCCTGATCTCGACGCAGTCCGTGCTGCGTTTCCGGCACTACAGACGGAAGTGCACGGCCACCAGGTAGCCTACTTCGACAATGCAGCGACGGCGCAAAAGCCTCAGGTTGTCCTGGATCGGATCGATCAGTACTACCGACAGGAAAACGCGAATGTGCACCGTGGCGTGCATACCATGAGTCAGCTGGCCACCGATGCGTATGAAGGGGCTCGTGAACGCATGGCCTCGTTCCTTGGCGCCTCGGATTCCCGTGAAATCATCTTTACTCGCGGCACAACGGAGGCCATCAATCTGGTTGCTTCGTCGTTCGGAAGGTCATTCGGTCCTGGTGACGAAATCATCGTTTCGGCGATGGAACACCACTCAAACATCGTTCCTTGGCAGCTACTGTGTGAACGGACTGGTGCCAGATTACAGGTTGTGCCGGTGACCGAGGACGGCGAATTGGACATAGAGGAGTTCCCTATCCTGCTGAATGCTCGGACCCGTCTTGTTGCCCTGGTTCATGTATCCAACTCACTGGGCACCATCAATCCCGTGCGACGCATCATTACCGATGCTCACGGCTTAGGGGTTCCGGTACTGCTGGATGGTGCTCAGGCAACTCCACATGCCCCGGTCAACGTCCAAGAGCTTGACGTGGACTTTTATTGCCTTTCTAGCCACAAGATGTTCGGTCCTACGGGCGTAGGCGTTTTGTACGGCAAAGCCGAGCACCTCGAGGCCATGCCGCCATGGCAAGGCGGCGGCGACATGATCGAGGAGGTCAGCTTCACGGGGACGACCTTCAATGAGATTCCGCACAAGTTTGAGGCGGGAACCCCCAATATCGCAGGTGTGATCGGAATGGCTGCTGCCGCTGACTACCTGGAGACGCTGGGATGGTCCTGGATCAAACAGCAGGAACAGGATTTGCTCGGCTATGCGACAACCCAGTTAAGCGGGATCGAAGGGCTGCGCATCATTGGAACGGCCCCCAAGAAAGCGGCCGTATTGTCATTCCTGGTCGGAGCGACCCATCCATACGATGTGGGTTCTGTGCTCGATCGATTGGGTATCGCCGTGCGAACGGGTCATCATTGCACCCAGCCACTCATGAAGCAATACGGCATTCCCGGCACCGTGCGAGCCTCGTTCGCCTTCTACAATACCCGTCCCGAAATCGATCGACTGGCCGAGGGGCTTCGTCGTGCAGCCCAGATGCTGGCATGAGTGTCTTGACTGAACGCGCCCAAAACCTCATTGAGGAATTCGAGCTGTTCGACGATTGGATGGATCGGTACCAGCATGTAATTGATCTTGGGAAAGAGCTGGCACCCATCGACGAGTCATTTCGATCGAGTGATTACAGGATCCATGGGTGCCAATCCCAAGTGTGGTTACAGCCAGGGCAGGAAGGTGCGAATGTCCAATTCCGAGCCGATTCCGATGCCCAGATTACGAAGGGCCTGATTGCCATCCTCCTGCGCGTCGTCAATGATGCGCCGGCCCACGAGGTGGCTGGTGCCGATCTGGCTTTCCTGGACCAGCTGGAATTGAAAGAGCACCTCTCCCCCACACGCAAGAATGGGCTCGATGCCATGATCAAACAGATCCGGCTCTATGCTGGAGCCATGGCCGCCCGCTCATCCCAGTCATCCTGAGAAGTACCCCGATACCCATGAGTGATGTGACAAACGATTCCGCCAAGGAAGACATGCAAGCCGAACCGGACGCTGCTGGTAGCAGCAAAACCGGGTCCACACCGTCAGGTCATGTCGTTGCCGGGGATTCTGCGCTGGCCAGTAAGCAGGAATCAGGACTTCCTGAGACCAAGGTTAAAGTGACACAACCCTCCGTTTTCACGGATGCGCAGATCGAGGAGGAAGTCGTTAAGGCCATCAAGACTGTATACGACCCCGAAATTCCAGTTGACGTCTATGAGCTGGGCCTGATCTACGGTATTCAAGTCAATCCTGATCGAACCGTCCTGGTCACCATGACCCTGACCACGCCGAATTGCCCCGCCGCAGGTTTTCTTCCGGGACAGGTGGAATCTCGCGTCCGCCAGCTTCCCATGGTCGAAGATGCTCGCGTTGAAATCACGTTCGAGCCCCCTTTCTCTCCCGAAATGATGTCGGATGAAGCCAAGCTTGAATTAGGCTTCCTGTAGACCCCGTTGGTTTGTCAAGCAGGGAATCCCCCGCTCGCGGCGCGCAACGGGCCCGTGGCATCAATGGAACTGCGGCGTATTTGGCAGCTCATCCTCATCATCATCCCGCCGCGATATCCCTGCTTCCTCCAACAATCGTCCGCAACGGTCAATTGCTGAGACCATTCCAGATGTGGGATCACCCGCTTTAATACCGCCGACAATATCGGTCACCACATCGGCCCAATCGTCCGGATCTACCTTTTCATTAATCCCGGTGTCACCCAAAACCTCTACCCGGTGCTCGAACAGGGACACGAGGATCAGGATACCCGTCCGCTCGCGCGTACGGAATACTTCGTTTTCCAGAAATGCCTGCTGGGCACGGGCATGGACCGACTCAATCAGCCGCGAGGCTGGCACAAAAAGGCGCTGGATGGCAGGGAATGCACGCGCTGCCCCTGCAAACAGGAGTGCTCCGGCTATCATGGTCAACGGCATGATTTGAACTGCCCAGGACGACAGTCCCCAATCGGAAGAGCCGAGCACCAGCCATTCATGCACCAAAAGCCCGGGAATGACACCAATCATGGCAGCTTTCCAAATGGCCGAAGGATACGATCCGGAGCTTTTCACGATTACGGGCACGATCTCACCCGAGGTTCGGGATTCTGCATCCCGTACGGCGTGTTCGATCCGTTCTCGATCCGACTCGGTGAAAAGTTGATGGGCGCTCATGAGCAGGCTTGGTCAAATGGATGGGATATACGAATGCAGCAGGATGTCGTTTCGTAGTTTTCCCGTACCCTCCTTTCACCTTTTTTGGTGAAATCATCTTGTCATCCTCCGGATCAAAGTCACACTCATTGATGAGCCCAAAGCATTTCGTTACTGCAGCGCTGATGTCACTGGTTCTGACTCCTGACCCATCGCATGGGCAACAGTCCGCATTCCTTCAAAATCCAGATCTGTTTGTAGGGTTCGTGCAGGAGTCAGCAGACTTCTGGCGAGGTGTGCACGATTCAGTTAATGGTGGTTTTTTTACGAATGTATCGCGCGAAGGCCAACTGATAACGGCCTGGGGAACGAACAAAGATGTATTGACCCAATCCCGAAACCTGTACGCCATGGTGCGTGCATTCCAGCTGACAGGAGACGAGTCCTTTCTGGACCTTGCGGAAAGCGCCTTCGGATTCATGACCGCTCACGGTTGGGACGAGACCAACGGTGGCTGGTTCAGTGGATTGAGTTCTGGCGGAAGCGTGCTCAATGCCAATGCATTCAAAACAGCTTTCATACAGCATTACGCGATGCTCGGCCCATTGGCCTATGCGGAAGCAACAGATGACTCTACGGCCTGGCGATGGGTAGACCGTACCATGGACTATCTCAATGACGTGTTTTGGGATGGCTCAGCAAGTCGAAAGGGTTATTTCGATCGCGTAAACCGGACAGGCTCGTTTCGGACAGGCAAGAGTTTCAACGCCACCGTGGATGCCCTGACCACCCATGCCATCGCACTCTGGATGTTGAGAGGAGACGATGTCTACCGTATTCGCCTTGAAGAGCTCACGGACAATATTATTGACCGCTTGTTGGAATCCATGGATAGTCAGGCCATCGGATTTGCCGAAAAATATGATTCCAACTGGCTGGCCTTGGTCGACGAACGGATGACCATCATGGGGCACGTCTTGAAGACAGCCTGGGTCCTCGGGCGCATGCATGCCATTCTACCGGATGCGCGCCGCCTGGAGGCGGCGCGCGCTTTGGCCGACCATGTCCTCGAGAAAGGGTATGATCATCAGTTTGGCGGACCCTATAAAGACTACGATAGAACGACGGGGACCATGCAGCTGTACGGTCTTCCTGATTCGACAAAAGCTTGGTGGCAGATGGAGCAAGCCTTCACGGCCGGCCTTGAGCTTTACCGGCTTACCGATGACCCCTCCTATCTGGACATGGCTGACGAGACCATTTCCTTTTTCATGGATCACTTCGTTGACCCCGTATACGGCGAGGTATACGCGGACAGAACACGGCGTGGGGATGGCATTCCGCAGTGGGGAGACCACAAGGGCAATGGCTATAAAGCGGCATACCACTCCGTAGAGACCGGTTGGTACGGATACCTTTACGGCCATCTTGCGCTTGCCCGGACTCCCGCAACGATTCACTACCGTTTTGATGCCAGCGATGCCGAGCGGGTTGTCACGCTGGCACCCCTGGAGAATGACACGTCTATGGGAGAAGGATATGCTATCTACTCAGTCAGCTATTCAGGTATGCCTTGGACCTCATTCGATGCCGCCACCAATACCCTAATCATCCCTCCGTCCGTTGAGGGCGTATTTACCGTGGTATTCGACCAAGCCAATGTGGTCGCTGTGGAGCAGCCATCTGATCAGACAAGGACGCTTGAAGTCTGGCCGAATCCAACCAGAGATCACATTTCAATCCGTCTTGGGGACGCCTTCACAGGAAGTGCCCACTTGACGCGGAGTATTCAATGGTACCTGATTGATGCGCTCGGGAGAACGGTTCAGCGAGGGGACATGACTCACCTTTCCTCGACCTCACCGACCTGGCATCTCGAAACGAATTTCCTGGCTTCAGGAGTCTACACCCTCCTCGTAACTGATACCGTTCAGCGGGTCAGCAAACGAGTCGTCATTTTGAAGTAACTCCTCAAGAACTGACGGTGGGTCCGACGCGCGACAGGTACACTGCGCGCCGGACCCTTTACCGTCATTGCTCTGCCGTAAACGACAGATATCCGTTGTTGTCAGTCGCTATGCGAAGCGACGTCTCGTCAGCCTCATACGTTCGGGCTGAGCGTAGGCCGTCCGCAAACAACTGGGCCGCCTGTTCGCCGCCGCAGCGTGAGCTCATGTCAACCGAATCAACTTCGATACCGCCATTTTCGTTGACGGTGTAGAATCCATTGATCGTTCCACACCCAGCACTTCCACTGAGCACGCCGTTTTCGGCAAACGATACACGAACCGTTCGGTCAGACGCCTGGATCGTTTCGGTGCGGTAGAAAACGACCTCGAGATACCACTCCGATCCATACAGATGGCGGTGGCGATCCCGGTCCTCTTCGACCACGACAATGCATGCTGATGCAAAGACAGGTAACAGCAATGCCAGCGTGAATCCGGGCAATGCGTAGCGATGTGTCCTCTTCATTTCCCTCTGTCCGTTACGTGATAGATGACATGTAGCGGACCCCACACTCAATGCCGCAGCAACCAGAAGCGAAGTAACATACCGAAACACAGTCGCCCTCTACTCTTTCTGATATCGTATTTTTGGACCGTTCAAACCCTGTCAGCAACTGGCGCTACGGTGCCACCCAAATACAGAATACCCATGTCCTATCCGGACGATGCCGCCTTTGGAGATCTTTCTGTTCTGTCCCCTCTTCTCAATCAGCTTGATCGATTCAACCAGTTCGAAGGTCCTGATCCCGCCGGCAGACGACAACACTCCTGGAAGGCGCACCTGGGCACACCCCTCCCTGAAGAAGGAGCCGGTATTGATCGCGTTCTGGCTGACTTGTCTGAATGGATCGTTCCAAACGGATTACGGAACGGGCATCCTGGATTCTGTGGTTGGGTGACAACATCACCCACAACGAGTGGAACCGCTGCAACGCTGGCATCGACTGTCGCCGGATCCCAACGGGTCTGGGTGCACGCGTTCAACTATCTCGAACATCTCAGTCTTGAGTGGCTGAAGGAGCTGTTCGGCTTCCCTGCTCATTGGCATGGGACGTACACGACAGGAGGTTCATCTGCCAACCTGATTGCTCTGGGAGCCGCCAGGCAGTGGGCGGTTGAACAACAGGGCATCGACCCATCCATGAATGGATTGCCCAAGAACTTGAAATGGCGAATCTATGCCAGTTCCGAGGTTCACCACGTCGTTAATCGTGCAGCTGCCATTCTTGGTATTGGCCGCCGAAGTGTGATTGGCGTCCCGGTCAACCAGGCCGGCGAGCTGGACCTGGACCAGCTCCGAAATCAGATTTCCCGGGATCGTGCCGAAGGCTATCTCCCAATGGCCATCGTAGCAACGGCAGGAACGGTCAATACCGGAGCCATCGATCCCATGCGAGCATTGCGTCAGATAGCCGACGAGGAGCAAACCTGGCTCCATGTTGATGGGGCATACGGCATGTTCGGCATCTTGGACGATCGTGTGAGCGATCGATATGACGGCGTGGCCGAAGCCGACTCCGTGGCATTGGATCCGCACAAATGGTTGGCTGCACCGGTTGGTAATGGCGTCGCGATGGTGCGGGATAGAGACGTAATGGGGCGTGCCTTCACTCTGGAGCCAGCGGCCTACCTGGAAGGCAGTATTGGAGAGCAAACTGAAGTGGAATCCCCGTTCGATGCCTTCGGTGAAATATTCCACGAGTATAATCTGGATCAGTCCGCCCCTTCCCGAGGTGTTCAGGTTTGGGCCATTCTTCGAGAGATTGGAAAGCAGGGCATCATTCGGCGCGTTGTGCGACACAACGACTTTGCACGTCACCTTGCAGAGCTTGTTCAGCAGGCACCCAACCTTGAACTACTGTCTCCTGTTGTATTGTCCATCTGCTGTTTCCGATTCCAGCATGCAGATCTTACCGATTCTCAGCTCAATGACTTGAACAAGCGTCTTGTGGCCGTATTGCGGGCCGAAGGCGATTTGGTACCTTCAATGACGGTTGTCAATGGCAAACTGGCCATCCGACCGTGTTACATCAATCCACGTTCACGCCTTCGTGATGTGCAACTTCTAGCTCGTCGAGCCGAAGAGATCGGTTTGGAGCTTCTTCCTGAATTCAGGGAATCCCCTGCAGAGTGACAGCCATCTGCTGTCGCAGGTTGCACGCTCTGGATAAACTCTATTCTCAACACCATGCAAAGACCCGTTTCCCCGATTGCAGTCCTGGTTGCATCGATCCTGCTTTGGGCGCCTACCTCCACCCGGGCACAGACCTTCCCTACCGACGACCCTGTCGTCAAGGCAATGTGGGAAGCGGGAATGGAGAATTCCCATACGCAACAATTTGCCCATGAACTCATGGACGTGATCGGTCCGCGCCTGAGTGGTTCAGCGGGGCTGGAAGCCGCTCAGGATTGGCTGGTTGATACCTACAGCACGTGGGGGATTGTGGCCGAGAAACAGCAGTATGGAACATGGGAGAGCTGGGAACCCGGCATCCTCCACATTGATATGGTTGAACCTCGGGTTACTTCCCTCAAGGGGGAATTGCTGGCTTGGAGCGCGGGTACCGATGGCCCCGTTGAGGGCGATGTAGCCATCCCCCCTGCTGACTTGAATGCCGACAATGTGGAAGCATGGCTCGAAAGTATCCGGGGCAAGTATGTGATGCTATCTGCTCCAGAAGTCATGTGCCGGGCAACCCAGGCACTGGAAGAACGAGCGAGGCCTGAAACCGTCGAACGCATTCAAGAGCAGCGTCAGGCCGTTTCCCAGGACTGGAGAGATCGACTTTCGGCCATAGGCGACTTCCGAAGCCGAACGGCTACCCTCGATGAAGCCGGTGTTGCAGGATACCTGACCAGTCGCTGGTCGGGTGGCTGGGGCGTAAACAAGGTCTTTTCGGCACCCAGTCAAGAGGCCGTAGCGGTCGACATTTCGTGCGAGGACTACGGATTGCTGGCACGCATGGCCGAAAGTGGACACACACCTCGACTCCGGATTCACGCGGAAGCTGAGTTCCTGGGCGAAGTACCGTCTTTCAATGTTGTGGGCCGAATAGAAGGCTCAGAGCTTCCAGATGAATACGTTTTACTCGGTGCCCATCTGGACTCCTGGCACGCGGCAACGGGCGCGACGGACAACGGAACCGGATCTGTCATGATGCTCGAGGCTATGCGCATCATCAAGGAGACGTATCCCAACCCGCGCCGTACGATTCTTGTCGGACATTGGGGAAGTGAAGAGCAGGGCCTGATCGGCTCGAGTGCCTTTCGTGAGGATAATCCGGACATCATGGAAGGTATTCAGGCAGCGTTCAACCAGGACAATGGTACCTGGAGAATCATAGAGCTCGAAGGCCAGGGATTTGCGGCCTCGGTCGACCACTTGCCGAAATGGATGTCCGTGGTTCCGACGGAGATCTCTTCGCACATTGACGTTCTCGTTCCTGGCCCTCAGGCCAACGCGGGGAGTGACCACACGTCGTTCATCTGCGCTGGAATTCCAAGCTTCCGATTCCGCTCACCTTATCCGGAATATCGACAGTACACATGGCATACTGACCTCGACACGTACGACAAAATCGTTTTTGATGATCTGTCGGAAAACGCCACGCTGGCTGCAATCGTTGCCTACATGGCATCGGAGGATCCGGTCCGATTCGATCGCACGCAAATCGACCTTCCAAACGATCCCCGAACCGGACAACCTCGAAACTGGCCCAACTGCCGTCCTCCTAGACGGTCCATGCGCTAACGGGCTCCCGTAGTACTGGAAACGGCGACTGGGGGTCAACTACATTCGATGGAACGACGATATCGGGGCGGCCCAACGGGCCGCCCCGACGCGTTTAAAGCATCAAAGCTACGCGGTTGGACCCTGCGAGACAGCGTCTGCTACAGTTCGCCGTTGGCGAGCGCTGAAGCGAGTCGATCCTTGATTTCGGACGCCAGGCTGCCCGGCATGGTCATGTTCTTCATGAAGGCCCACTTGCCGGCGTCCTCGAAGAAAAGCTTCATGCGATACATGGCATCGACGCTCTCGACTAAAACACGACCGTCTTGCTGACTCACGACAAGTTCGATGGGATACGCAGGCGCGTATGCCGTTCCGGCAAATGCAATGTCCTTGCGATCCTGGCACAAGCTGGAGCGCGAAGCCTATCGTCATGAAATGAGCATCGCCGAAAAGCGTCGCAAAGACCGCGACCAGGGCAAGCTCTACAAGCGCATCATGGCACAGAAGTGGGACCGTCGATAGGATATCATTCCATCCGTCATTTGCTCAGTCGGAATTTGGCCACCATATAGAGCGCCAATCCAATCAGCAGTAAAATCATGCCCCAAACGGGCGCTATGAAGGAGACGTAGAGGCCTCCCGCCAGCAATGCAGGCGATATGTCGCCGACTTGCTGGATGACCTGGAACGCTTGCATGAGTCCGATCGCCTGGCTGAGAAGCCCCGTGAAGAAGGCAAACACGCCCAGTTGAAGAACCAGGTTGTTCGCACGCCCCAGTGAAGAAGCTGGAGACTCATTGAATGACTTGGTGATGACATAAACGCCGAGGCCGACCATGATGGCTCCGATGATGGTGATGGGCGTGATGAAGACGCCGCCCGCGGAATAGAGGTTCATGGATTGGAGAGGTTGATTGTGATGATGTGATGTACACAATGGTGAGTATGAATCGGGACACGATCCAACCAACACCGCTTTGGATTCGTAGGCATGCTACGGTGCTGACGGCCTCGTCACAATCATCGATCGACGAGGGAATCCGGTTCGTAGACGGACAGTTCATTCGCGAACGATTCAGCCCAGAACAAGAAACGGTTCACTCGTCGACCAAAGCAGGTCGTTCATCGACGATCACATCACATTATCGCCTGCTAAGCGTCTCAGGGACACTTTTTTCGGTATGTTGAGACGGACCGATCTACAATCCTAAGCGCGATGACATTTACTCCCAGGCGACTCGTTGAACACGTCCTTTTTTGGGCCGCTGTGCTCGTGTTCTACACGCTGTACTTTGGAAGTCGCCAGGACGAATACGGCCAGAGCCTGTTCTTCGTCGCCTTGTTGTTACCTATCACGATGGCCACGACGTACGCCGTGGTCTACTGGTTGGTACCGCGTTATCTGCTTTCCGGAAAGGTTGGCCGATTCATCCTGTACTTGTGTTATTCCCTCCTGCTGTCCCTCTATCTCGAGCTCTCCCTGCTCGTGGGTTTGTACATGACGGTGGCCGACTACCAGGCCCTGTTCGTGGAGCCCACGCTCGTGGATTTGATGGATGTGCTGATCGGTATGTACGTAGTGGTGTTTGGGGCCTTGTCTTTGCACACCTTGCGACGTTGGCAGCAGTCTCAACGGGACCAAGAGGCGCTTGTCGCCATAAATGCTTCGATACAGCAGGAGCTCGAGCGCGCTGATGAAGCTGACCAAACGATTGGCCTTCGCGTAGACCGCCGGACTATTCATGTCCGTCTGGGAGACATCCACTACATCGAAAGCCAGGGAGACTACGTGCTGGTTTGCCTGGATTCAGATCGCCACATGACAAAACAGACGCTTTCGGCCCTGGAAAATGAGTTGGCGAATCGCGGATTCCTGCGGGTCCACCGCTCCTTTCTCGTGCGGATGGCGGCTGTGACAGCACACACGACATCCGAACTAGAAGTGGGTGGTAGATCCATTCCTGTCGGTCGTTCCTACAAGGAGAGCGTCTTGAGGGCTCTCCATGGCTGATTCCATATTCGCAGGTTCTTTGCGCCGCCAGCAGAACGTTTGCCGGCACGTAGGTTGAAACCGGCTTCCCACCCGCATCAACTTTACCGGAACCCCATGTCAGACTCATTGCGCAATATTGCCATCGTGGCTCACGTCGACCACGGCAAAACCAC
>CALIKL010000026.1 GCA_938018055.1 uncultured bacterium | reverse complement strand
TGGTCACCTTGAAGGAGATTATCTGGGCTGTAATCGTGGTACCAATATTGGCGCCCATGATGACACCAACAGCTTGAGTGAGCTCAAGCAGGCCAGCGGAAATGAATCCGACTACCAGGACTGTAGTGACTGAAGAGGATTAGATGACGGAAGTGACAAAGACCCCCGCCAGCACTCCCTTGAAACGATTCGAGGTCATTCGCTCCAGCACATGCTTCAGTGCTGAACCCGCCATGCGCTTCAACCCGTCCGTCAGCAGTAATAATCCAAAAAGGAAAAGCGAGAGCCCCGCAAGCAATGTGACGGCAGGAGTTATCCAGTTGAACGTGAACATGTGCCTTAATGTGGGTTAGCCGTATAGAAAGACATTCGACATATCCCCGTACCTCTCTTCTTGCAATGTTGACTTGCTGAGCCTTAGAGTTAACAATAAGGTAACACTGCGTTAATACGCTTGCAGGGCTTGACGTGAGTGGTCAAGCAGTCATCCCAAACAACCACTCTTTCCAATGCTACTCCGCCTCTACTCACTCGGCCTGGTGGCCGTTCTCGCAGTCCTATGGCCTTTTTTTTCTCAAGCACAGGACAATATTTCTTTTCAAGGTGCCATTTTCTCGGATTACAACTACCTTGTTTCGTCGCCAGACGAATCGCTGAAGGGCGATAACGGATTCGGATTTCGCCGCTACCGCCTGACTACGGATTTCGATATCTCCGACAAGTTCGATGGTCGCCTGCGAATCGAGGGTGATGATGGTCAAACGACAGATCAGGGTAAGCCAGCCCCATTCGTGAAGGACCTCTATCTCCGTTGGAACGATGCCCTCGGAGAAGGCCACCGCATCCAGTTCGGTCTTTTCCGACCCGCTCTCTGGGGTGCGTCTGAAGACCAATGGGGTTACCGAGCACTCGAAAAAACCATCCGTGACCGCATCGGTATTGCATCTTCCCGCGATATCGGAATCGGTGTCGATGGCCCTATCAACAGCGATGGCACCCTCACCTACCATTTTACCGCAGGAAACAACTCGGGTGGCAAGAAAGAAACCAATAAGTACAAGCGCGTCTACGGAACGGTGACATACGAGGTGAATGACGACCTCGAAGTCTCAGCCGGATCAGACTACTATACCTTCGATGGTGGCTCCACGCTTAACTGGAGCGCGTTTGCCGGATACTCCATGGAGAAGGCCCGGATTGGTGCCGAGGGCTTTTACAGCGCACGCTCGTTCGACGACGATGATGATGAAGAGACGCGTTTTGGCTTCTCTCTCTACGCCAACACGGACATCTCAGACGACTACCGCTTGGTGCTGCGATACGACCGCTCGGAGCGCGACAACCTCGGTGCTGACTCCTACTCGGACTGGTTTGTGGTTGGCCTAGCCTACTTGGCCGACAAGAATGTCCAGATCATACCAAACGTGGTCTACGAGAAGCACGACGCCGACGATAACGCTGAGTTAATCGCTCGGCTCACTCTCTGGGCTAAATTCTAGATTCCGAAGGAATCGATTCTCATTCGACTAACAATCCTTACAAGCGTACCGACATGACACGCAATCTTTTCACCCTCCTCTTCGCCGTTATTTTCCTTGTGGGCTGTGCCCGTCCAGAATTTGGATCTTCCCGTTCTGTCATCCAGAACAAGGGATCTGATACCCTCGTGAACGTTGCCCAAGCCTGGGCCGAGGAGTATCAGACAGTCAATCCCGACGTTGCTGTTGCCGTTACTGGCGGCGGTAGTGGAACGGGTATTGCTTCTCTGATGAACGGCACTGTTGACATCGCCAACGCTTCCCGAAGCATCAAAGACTCGGAGCGCGAAAACCTTATCGCAAATGGCAACAGCCCCGTAGAATATGTTGTTGGGTTCGACGCCCTGGCGATCTTCCTTCACAACGACAACCCGATCCAGGAGATTTCCATTGAACAGCTCAAGGCTATCTATGCTGATGGCGGTGAAATCGAGAGCTGGTCTCAGTTGGGCGTCACTGTTCCAGGCTGTTCCTCGGACGAGATTATCCGCATAAGTCGTCAGAACAACTCTGGTACGTATGCCTACTTCCGCGAGGCGGTGCTTGATGATGAGGACTTCAAACTGGGATCCCGTGACATGCACGGATCAAAGGATGTTGTGGATCTCGTTGCCAACACGGCCTGTGCCATTGGCTACAGCGGTCTTGCGTACGCTTCGGATGAAGTTCATATGCCTGCTGTTTCATCTGACGGTGGCCTGACGTTTGTTGTACCGTCTGTGGATACAGCTATCGATGGCACGTACCCCATTGCCCGCCCGCTTCTCATGTACACGGCAAACCAGCCTGAAGGTGCTGTAGCCGAGTATCTGGAGTGGATCATGAGCAATGAAGCTCAGTGCATCATCAAGGAAAAAGGCTACGCGCCTGCTGGGCCGGTAGAGTGCGCAGCCGAAAGCATGTAGTACCGGTCCTCAACCCCAATACCGGACTCGAATGTCTCTTCTTGAACAACGCTTGGCCAACGATCTGCAGGATATCCAATCGGGTATCCTGCGGCTCGGCCATGGCGTACACAAAGCACTTTCAAATGCCGTCAATGGGCTGCTGACGGGTGACAAGACCCTTTCCTACAGGACGGTTCTTGGAGATCACCCCGTCAACCGTGAGGTGGACGCCCTCAATTTGACGTGTCACCGCTTCATTGCCAAACACCTTCCTTCGGCTGGCCATCTTCGGTTCATTTCGTCCTCATTGCGCATCATCATCCTGATTGAGCGTCTTGGAGACTATGCCGTAACCATTTCAAGAGAGGCTGCGCAGCTTGAAGTTCCGCTTCAGGGCTCATTCAAGGCAGATCTCGAAGTGATGGCATTTGACGCTTTGGAGATGTTGCAGCAGGCCTTGATGGCTTTCGAGAACGATGACAACGAGTTGGCCACTGCGACAACGAATATGGCTCGAAAGGTCGACCGGGACTTTGTCCTGGCATATTCCGACCTGCTCGAAGCGGATGGTGAACCTCTTTCTCGAAGCGATCAGTTCGGCCGCCTGGTAATCATTCGCCAAATCGAACGTGTCAGTGATCAGGCAAAGAACCTCTGTGAGGACGTGATCTTCGCTCAAACGGGTGAAACGAAGCAAAGACGCAGATACCGTCTTCTATTCCTGGATGAACATGACGACGGGGTTACCCAGATGGCCGTTGCCATTTGCCGGAAGTACCATTCAGATCGGATCCAGGCGGATTCCATGGGACTCCAGGCGGCTGAGAAGATTCGTCCGGATGTTCGTGAACTGTGCGAAAGCAAAGGGTTTGATCTCAGCGGCATGGATCCAAGTAGCACCTATAAAAACGAAACTAGCTGGAGCGATCACGACGTCGTGATCACGATCAACTCAGAAATCTCAGAGTTTGTCAGCCAGTTGCCCTACGGCCCGGTGCCCCTTCGTTGGGATCTACCGACAGACTCCCCGCTTGAATCCACCTTTCAGGTCCTTTCCGGTCAGGTTGACGATCTCGTCCACCTGGTCAGAGGACCGGCCACTTCCTGATCGCTCTCCGGTCCATGTCAGAAAACACCCTAGCCCCGAGCCAGCTTGACCAGCGAGACGCCTCCTGGTATGTCGACAAGCTGGTCCAGATCCTGATGTTTGTTGGTGGCATATCCGCCATCATTTTCATCATTGGTATCTTCGTATTCATCACCAAAGAGGGTCTCGGCTTCCTGTTCGAAGGATTCTCGTTCACCGAGTTCTTCGGATCCATCAACTGGCGACCAACCTCGGCCAACCCAACGTATGGTGCATTGGCACTGATCGTGGGCACCGCCAGTGTAACGGGGGTCGCCATGCTGGTTGCCATACCGTTCTCACTGGGAGCGGCTGTCTACATCAGTGAGTTTGCCACAGGAAGAACGAAAGAGACCTTGAAGGTGCTTGTGGAGCTCTTGGCCGCCATTCCCTCGGTGGTCTGGGGATTCATCGGGATGAGCATCATGAATGAGTTCATCATCGAGGTCTTCGATGTCCCCATCGGACTTAACGTGCTGAATGCAGGTATCATTCTCGGATTGATGGCTGCGCCCATCATGACTACGATTGCGGAAGATGCGCTCAAGGCCGTGCCCGATCGGTATCGGGAAGCAGCTGAAGCCATGGGTGCCACGCGCTGGCAGATTATCCGTCAGGTCATCATGCCAGCAGCCAAGAACGGGCTCGTATCTGCTGTCTTGCTGGGTGTCGGCCGAGGATTCGGTGAGACAATGGCTGTCCTCATGGCCAGTGGTCACGCCATCAATATTCCGACAAGCCCCTTCGATTCTGTTCGAGCCCTGACGGCAACGATTGCTGCGGAGTTGGGTGAAACCGCTCAAGGCTCTGAACATTATGGAGCCCTTTTCGCCCTGGGCATCCTCCTCTTCATTATCACTTTCATCATCAACCTAGCGGCTGACCTCGTGGTCCGCGGGATTCGGAAGAAATGACGGCACGTTTTGCTGCAACAGAGCTCAATCTGAGCAACTACAGGACGGAGCGTCGCTACCGACTCATGCTTTTCAGCATGACTGCGATGCTCGTGCTGCCGGTCTTGATCATCCTGGGAATCCTCGTGCTGAAGGGGGCTCCGATGATCTCGTGGGAGTTTCTGTTTGAATTCCCGAGGCGAGGAATGACCGAGGGCGGTATTTACCCGGCTCTCCTGGGGACCATTTTCATCGTTGTAGTGGACTTGATCTTCGCCATGCCGATTGGTGTCGCCGCGGCCATTTATCTGTCTGAGTATGCTCCGGACAACTGGCTGACTCGGACAATCAACTTGGCCATAATCAACCTCGCCGGCGTGCCGTCCATCGTGCACGCCCTATTCGGTGTAGGTGCGTTCGTTATTTTCTTCGGGTTTGGAACGAGTATCCTCGCGGCTGCACTGACGGTCGCGATCATGACCCTGCCGCTCGTGATTGTTGCGACCCGTGAATCGCTACAAGCGGTACCGCAAGCATTCCGCGAGGCATGCTGGAGCATGGGGGCCTCCAGATGGCAGACTATTTTTGCCGTGGTTCTTCCGAACGCCATTAGCGGAATCCTGACGGGCCTGATCCTGGAAGTCTCCCGAACGGCCGGAGAGACCGCCCCGATCATGTTCACAGGTGCTGCTTTCTTCCTTCCGTTCTTGCCTGAATCAGTATTTGAACAGACCATGGCGCTTTCCCTGCACTTGTATGTCGTTTCGACACAGGTGCCGGAAGTACCGGAAGCGTTGCCTTACGGTGTCGCGCTGGTCCTTATCGGGATCGTGCTGATCATGAATGCCATTTCCATCGTGTTCCGGTCATACTTGCGAGGTAAGAAGAAGTGGTAGCATCGGAAACACGTACCAAGGTCCTCGAAGTAGACAATCTGTCGATTTCGTACGGTGCCAAAACCGCCATGTCCGGATTGAATCTGGACGTTTACGAGAACGAAATCTTCGGCATCATTGGACCAGCCAATTCCGGAAAGACGTCCTTCTTGCGCGCCATCAATCGCATGGATGCGTTTGACACCAATATGAAAGTGAGTGGATCACTTCGATTCATGGGGACCGAGGTATCGGCATGGCGCAACGCCTATGCGCTCCGTCGTCAGATTGGTGTGGTCTTCCCACTTCCAGTTGGACTCCCTATGTCGATCTATGACAACGTGGCGTTCGCTGCGAAGCTGCGAGGCGTCAAGGGAAAGGCTGCGATAGATGAAGTTGTGGAGCGCTGTTTAACGCGGGCCGCCCTTTGGGACGAAGTAAAGGATCGCCTGGACTCACTGGGAAGTCAGCTCTCCGGTGGTCAGCAGCAGCGACTGACGATTGCACGCGCCTTATCACAGGAGCCGACTCTCCTGATGCTGGACGAGTTTTCTATCGCCGTCGATCCTGTTACCACGATGCGGATCGAAGATGTATTGAAAGAACTCAAGAAGGAAATGACCATCCTGCTCGTGACGAACCTCGTGCAGCAGGCCGAGCGCCTTGCCGATCGGACGGCACTGTTCTTGAGCGGCTCCCTGATTGAGATTGGTGAGACGGGCGCCCTCTTTGAGGGACAAACGCAGGATCAGAGAACCAAAGACTATCTGGAGGGACGTTTTGGCTGAGATGACTCCATCCAATACCGAAACGGGCCTGGACGAAATGCGAACTGACGGTGACCCGCATATTGCCGTTCGCACGGACAAGCTGAATTTCTGGTACGGCGATTTCCAAGCACTATTTGATGTCGATTTCGACGTCAAAGCTGGAATTGTCACATCCCTGATTGGTCCTTCCGGATGTGGTAAGTCGACGCTATTGCGTTGCGTAAATCGCATCAACGAGCGTATTGGCAATGTGCGTACGGAAGGCAAAGTCGAAGTGCTTGGCCACGATATTTATGCCCCTGAGGTTGACCTGACGCAGGTCAGAAGTCAGGTCGGTATGGTTTTTCAGCGCCCCAATCCCCTTCCAATATCCATCCGCAAGAACATCCTTTTTGCTCACGGCTTGCATACCCAAGGAAAGACCTCCAAGTCTGACGAGGAAGCCATTGTAGAGTCAGCACTCAGGGAGGTGCTCCTGTGGGACGACGTCAAGGATCGTCTGGATCGGGTGGCAACGGATTTGTCACTGGAGCAGCAGCAGAAATTGTGCATCGCCCGCCTACTTCCCGTAAAACCGGCCGTCCTATTGATGGACGAACCGTGTTCGGCGCTTGATCCGAAGGCCACAACAGCTGTTGAAGAGCTGATCTGGAATCTCCGCGGTGACTACACCATCCTGATCGTTACGCACAACATGGCACAGGCTCGACGCGCCTCTGACGAGTGCGCATTCATGTTGCTGGGCAAAATGGTTGAGCACCGCAGGACCGAAGATCTTTTCCTCACTCCGGGGAGCCAGCAAACGGCAGACTACATCGAGGGCCGTTACGGCTGATCCTATCGCGTGGTGACTACGATTCTGTTGTAGCCTGTTGAGCAGAATCTTCCGATTTGTACAGAAGGCGGAGTTGATTCGAGACGGTTTGCAGAATTGACCTGACGGTATTTTCCTCGTCGTTGTTGGGAATGATGGATACATCATGCTCATCCGCTTCGTCGAGTAAAAACGACTGCAGATCCCAGATCCGATCGAAATTCTTGATGTATCGCTCTGAACGCCTCGACTGGATCATGTGCCCACGTCCGATGAGCCGTTTCTTCAATCGCTTCTCTTTCAGAACTGCCAATAGGACTGGTACTACCACGAAGTCGAATCTATTGGCAATCTGAGCCATAAGCTGTGGATGCAAGTGGACACCCTCGATGATTAGTGACACGCTTTCGTTCGCTGTTCGATTGAGTACCCCTTCCACCCCGACTGCAACCTGCGATGACTGCGTCAGGTATCCCTGGAGCATATCCTCAGTTGGTGATGATTCAAGGCCAGAAGGGAGTTTTGTGTGGGCCTCAAAGGACGATGTATGCAACGTAGGTATCAGGCGTTCAGGGACCAGCAACCTCATTATTTCCCGCAACATGTCGGTAGACTGCGTCCTCACGATGTCCAAACGATGCGCGATTTCAGCACTGACCGAACTCTTTCCGCTTCCAGTGGTGCCTCCAATGAGAATGATCATGGGCTTCCCACTATGCGAGAATCGCACCCAACGTTGATAATCTTCAGCCGCGCTCTCTGATGGAAGCGCCTTGAGCGCCTCCATTACACGCGCAGTGAGATCTTTGGTCGAAATCTCTTCGGTGCCTTCATCAATCAGGTCCTGTTCGATACGCGCCGCGATGGCATGCAGCTCTTCCCGCGGCAATGCACATATCTCCAGACTGTCCGCCAGCTGGCTCTTCGAAAACGGACCATCAGAGCCGTCCGAAGTCAATACACGAATTCGTACCGCTTCTTGTCGAGCGCCCAGATAGGCCTCGCGATATGATGAATGCCCTGCTGCCCCCAGCATTTCAGCAACCAACACCCGAAGTTCAGCACCCGGAATTGAAGTACGCTCATCAAGGCGCTCCCTCACCATTGATGCAATGTGAAAGGCTTCCTCAAAGGGTAAGCCCGCCTTCTGTAGAGACCGGGTCAAAATGCCTCTCAAAAAGGGTGCTGAAGTACCTTCAGTAGCGCTAATGACATGGGGTCGTGGGGACTTGGTCATAGACACAGGGCAGAGTACTGCTGGACTGGAGAGGGCTAGAGGCCGTAAACTACAATGGTCCATGCCAGCATCAAATCAGACCTACTCCATGCTCCCATTTCTCGATGGTGCCACATTACGGTCGCTTATCGACCCGATCAGCCTCGTCAAAGCGCTCGAGCAGGGTTTTGCCGCAGAAGCATCTGCTCCGCCACGAACACACGTCTCACTGGCGTCTGATCGCCCATCGCCCGATACGCTACTGATGATGCCCGCCTGGAATGAAGATGTGCTGGGCATCAAACTGGCGACCATTCATCCGGGGAATGGCAATATCAATCTCCCGGCAGTTCATGCCTCGTATGTTTTGAAAAACCGCCATACAGGCGAAGACCTGGCACTCATGGATGGTATTGTGCTCACTCAATTGAGAACTGCAGCAACCTCGGCACTTGCTTCTTCCATGCTATCCCGGGAGGATGCCACGTGCCTCCTCATGGTGGGCGCCGGTTCGCTAGCCCTTCCGCTGATTGAAGCGCACTGCGCAGTACGCTCAATTTCCCGCATTCTAGTGTGGAATCGTTCGAAGAACAGGGCAGCGAGGCTCGCATCGAGCTGTAGTATGCCAGTCACCGTCGTTGAGGATCTTGCTTCCGCGTGTATCGAAGCAGATGTCATCTCATGTGCGACCCTTTCGACAGAGGCTTTGATTTGCGGTGCAAATGTACGCCCAGGGACTCATGTCGATCTGGTTGGCGCTTATCGGTCCGATATGCGGGAGTCGGATACGTCCCTTATTCGGCAATCGTCTGTCTTCGTTGATACGTTTGAAGGAGCCCAACAAGAGGCTGGGGATTTGCTTCTTGCGAGCACCGAGAGCGACTGGTCCTTTGATCGGATCGAGGCGGATCTCGCCACTCTTTGCCAACAACACCATGCTGGTAGAGGGACTCCCGACCAGATAACGGTCTTCAAATCTGTCGGAGCCTCCCTGGAGGATCTTATTGCTGCATCACTCGCCTGGAAACGCTACTCGGCCTGAAGGCGAGTTTCAGATTCCTCCAAGGGGATCTACTTCAGATACATTCGCGAATCTTCCCCCTCGATAACAGCCTCAATTTCCAGATGCTTCATGATGGGCGACGCCTTGACTTTGGTCATCAGGACCTCTTCAATCTGGAAAAGACCCGTTGGATTGTCCATCTGAATGGATATCCGTACGGGCTTATTACCACCAGGACCTATTTCAACCCTTGAGATGGTATTGGCAGAAAAGCGGTGCATATCGCCCACTTCGGGCTCGAATTGCATGTTGAAGGCAATGCCTGAGCGTCCTTTTGTCATATCCGTTCCGTCGGCTACTAGCACGGTACCCGCTTCAACGGAGTGAATGCGCACCTTAGCCATGTGCCCTACGATGACCTCATGTGTCATCGAGCGCACCACTACCTGTTTCTCCAGCTGGTCCGGATACAGCCACGCGAGGTAATCGCGAATTATTGGATCCACCAGATTGATAGCATGCCACTCATGATCCTGGCGCGCAATGCCCATTCCAGCATCATGCAAGAAACAGCCCAGAGCAACGGCTACCTGGGAATCCTCGTAAGCGGCCACGTGCTCGCACTCCAAGCTTGTCGGGACCGCACCCTCCTTCAGCAAACGCAGAATTTTCAGAGCATTGTAAGTCGTAATGCGCGCATGAACCGGACCGTGATCGTTATAACCCAAGCGCCGAACGGACACCACATTCGCGTAGCTGTGATAAAGATTGATCTCCCGGTCCAACAGCATGCGCTCCAGTAACGTGCGAACACGACCTTCAGCGCGACGCAGCAGCACCTGGTTCAGCTGCTCTTCCTTCGGCGTGGACTCCCTCCAATCGGGAATGGTGTTCTTCGGCATAAATCTATTCCTCTTTATTCGGACTGTGTCTTCTTTTATCTCGTCGTCTATTCGCGCAGCTGCCATATACGAAGAGGGGCGGCACTCAGTGCCGCCCCTCTTCTCCGGAAACTCCGGCTGAGTGTCTATTGAAGATTACTCTTCGTCGGACTCAGCGGATTCGTCGTCGGCTTCAGCTTCAGCTTCTACCGCTTCTTCCGCAGGAGCTGCCTCTTCAGCTTCTTCAACCTTTTTGGCCTTCTTGGCTTTTGCCTTGGTGGCCTTTTTAGGCTTGGCTTTCTCTTCAGCAGCCGCTTCCTCCGCTGGAGACTCTTCTTCAGGGGCTGCTTCGGCTTCCGTCTGCTCCATCTGCGCTTTCAGCTCAGCAAGACCGCTCAGTTCGCCAAGCGTTGCTGGGCCGGATGCGGCCTCACGCTCGATGTACTGCTTGACGGACTGCTGTTCTTCACGGCGCTCGCTGTCACGTTGGCGCTTCTCAGCAGCGCGCTCTGCACGCTCCTGATTGCGAGCTTCCTGAGTAGCACTGAGGATGATTTCCTTCTGATTCGCATCAAAACGAATTACGAAGAGGCCCTCGATCTCGTCGCCGGCGCGATAATCGGCCATCGATTTACCTTGCTCGATTTCACCTTCTGGCAGGAAGGCTTCAACTTCGAGAGGGAGTTCGACTACGAGGCCCTTTTCCTCTGCACGAACAACTTTCGCATTGGAAGTTGCGCCTTCAGCATAAACCTGAGCAAACTGATTCCACGGGTTCGTGTCAACCTGCTTGTGCCCAAGGGAGATTCGGCGCTCTGACGTATCGATGTTCAATACGACAACGTCCAGCTCCTGTCCTTTCTTGACCATATCGGACGGGTGCTTGATGCGCTTCGTCCAAGACAGATCGGAAATATGGACCAGACCATCTATGCCTGGCTCGATCTCTACAAAAACACCGAAGTTGGTGATGTTGCGAACCTTGCCACGCATGACCGTTCCGGGGGGATAGCGCTCCGCAATATTCTCCCAGGGATCCGGCTCAAGCTGCTTCATGCCAAGGGAAATCTTCTTCCCTTCGGAATCGACGTTGAGAATTTTGACGTTGACCATCTGGCCAAGGGAGACCATCTGGGAAGGATGGCGAATGTGCTCTGTCCAGCTCATTTCTGAGATGTGGACCAGACCTTCGATTCCTTTCTCCAACTCGACAAAGGCACCGTAATCCGTGATGGAAACGACTTTCCCTTCGACAGTCTGGCCTTTACCCAGCTTCTCTTCGATCTCATCCCATGGGTGCTTCTGCAGCTGCTTGAGACCCAAGGAAATGCGCTGGCGCTCTTTGTCGTAGTCCAGGACGACGACGTTGAGCTTCTCGTCCAGAGTGACGAGTTCTGACGGATGCGATACCCTTCCCCAAGAAAGATCCGTGATATGCAGGAGGCCGTCCACACCACCGAGGTCGATGAATACACCGAAATCAGTGATGTTCTTTACGATACCCTCGAGAATCTGACCCGGCTCCATCGTGGAGAGGATGTTCTCGCGCTGTGCCATCAGGTCCTTCTCAATGAGGGCCTTGTGCGACACAACGATATTCTCGTTCGTGGGGTTGAGCTTGACGATCTTGAACTCCATGCGCTTCTCGAGGTACGCGTCGAAGTCCCGCACAGGGCGGACATCGATCTGCGAACCTGGAAGGAAGGCTTCCATACCATCAAGCAGTTCAACGATCATACCACCCTTGATGCGGCGAACGATCGTTCCTTCGAGAACTTCCTCGTTATCGAAGGCATCCTCAATCCGACGCCAGCGGCGTACGGTGTCTGCCTTGGTCTTGGACAGCACAAGCTGGCCATGGTAGTCCTCAATGCGTTCGAGAAAGACTTCGACTTCTTCGCCGGCTGCCAGTTCGTCACCGAACTCACTCCGGGAAACGATGCCATCTGATTTGAAGCCAATGTCGATTACGACATCTTTCTCACTGATGCTGATGACTTTACCAGCAACGATCTCGTTCTCCGAGACATTCGTCAGCGTATTCTCAACGAGTTTACGCAGATCTTCGAGTCCGACATTTGGATCGGTCTCGTCCGTGATGTTCTCGAGGTCCTCCAGCTTGAATACTTCACCGGAAATCTCTCCGGTGTAGCCAATCATGCCGGTTGCCGTAACAAGTGCATCAGATTCTGAGATGGATGGCTGGTTAGATGGAGCCTCCTCTTCAGCCGGAGCTTCTTCTGCTTGATCTGCAGCGTCTGCTGATGCTTCTTCGGCGTCGCCTTCGTCCGAGTCTTCGGTTGACTCGGGCGCAGCGGCCTCTTCTTTTGATTCCTCTTCGGGTGCCTCTTCCGTCACTTCCTTAACCGCTGCTTCTGCAGTGGTTTCCTCACCCGTCTCTTCGGAAGTCGTCTCGGGAGCCTGGGCCTCTTCCATTGCGGGGGCCTCTTCCTGCTCCTGGACTTCCCTTTGCTGGTCGTCAGCCATAGGTGTCCACGTAAGTGAGCTTCCACCGGCATATTCGGGAGCCGGTTGCTCTGGTCTAGTGTACGTTTTCCGGTAGGATCCCAGCCCTGACCGGTCTGGCCCACTTTGGGTCAGACAGCCTCCTACTGTTCTAGGCCGGGTGCGTTCCCCGAGATAAGGTCCAGGATCATATCCACTTGTTCTTCAAATTGAACGTCGGAGGTGTCAACTACCACGGCATCGTCTGCTACCCTAAGGGGTGAGTCGGGTCGTGTTTTATCCCGTTGATCTCTTTCAAGAATCTGTTCCAGAAGCTCCTCAACCGAAACGGGTTCTCCTTTATCTGCTAATTGACGCGCCCGACGTTGTGCTCTGATCACTGGCGCAGCTGTAACGAAGAATTTATAATCGGCCTCAGGGAACACCACTGTTCCGATGTCCCGCCCTTCTATAACCACCACGCCTCCACCCGCAATATGCTGCGATGTTGCCGCACGCTGAAGCTCCACCATACGCAACCGCACGTCAGATCGTTTGCTGACTCTCGAAGACATCCCGCTAACCTCTTCCGTCCGAATCAGGTCGGATACGTCTTCACCGTCGAGGAAAACTACCGTTTGATCATCCTTTGGGCCAAGTCCAATTATCGTCTGCGAAAGGACATCACCGAAGGCTTCATCCTCTGGTGGAACACCAACCTGTATGGCTTTGAGTGCCATGGCCCTATACATGGCTCCCGTATCGACGAACAGTGCCCCCAGACGAGTCGCAACTTCTCTGGCTGTGGAGGATTTTCCTGAGCCTGCAGGCCCATCTATTGCAATGATCACAGTGGTTCTTCGTCGTTTTCACGTTGTTTTGCTCCAAGTTATTCCCGTGATCCGGACCTTCCAATCATTGCTACGGCTGAATTCGATGAATTGCCACGCTGTATACCGACCTCTTCCATGAAGCAGCTTGCCCACGAAGACATACCAAGACTCTCCGACACGGAGGTCTCCCATGCTGAGAGGCATCCTGTCTCGTTGCTATTGGATCGGATTCGTTCTGCACAAAACGTTGGCTCCCTTTTGCGTACCTCCGATGCCCTGGGTATTCAAGAAGTCATTATGACCGGGTTCACTCCCGACGGGCATCACAAAGCCGTACACAAGTCTGCTTTGGGTGCGCAGAACTACGTGCCGTGGCGAAGGGCCGACCATGCACTTGCTGAAATTGACGCCTTAAAACAAGAGGGCTGGACGGTTGCAGCCCTCGAGATAACTGACAAGCCTTCTGATCTCAAGACAATTCGGCTGATTGACTTCCCGTTACTGTTGGTCGTTGGCAATGAAGTCGACGGAATAGCGCCCGATCTTCTTGACGCGTGCGATCTTGCTCTTGAACTTCCTCAATATGGCGCCAAGCAGTCCCTTAATGTGTCAGTAGCTACTGGTGTTGTCTGCTATGATCTGGTTCGACATTTTCGCAGCTTGACCAACCTCTCCACGTACCCCGAACATGATCCACGCTTTTGACTTCTCGCGATAGGATCCCCGCCCCCTACATGACTCCGTCAAACGACTCAAAGCTGGACTGGAGGGATCGCGCCATTGCAGAATCCCGCGGGAAACTGTCTGAGAGCGATCTTCTGTGGCACCTTGCACCGGGTGTTGGTGTTTCAGCACAGGGATTTCCTGGCTGCATGCTGCCTGAACCCCGTGTTGCTCCCACGACGTACGTCCCTCATGGTGATCTCGAGTATGGCGATGACAGGCTGACGCATGTCTGGAAGTACGCTGCTTCCCGTAATCAGGTTAGCACGGCAACCCGCCCTACTACGACCCGCCTGAATGGTACTTCGATCTGGTTGGATCTGACACCCGGGTTGGTTCTGGGACTGAATTGGGCCCACCTGCTTGGCCTGTTGGAGGCCCTCCTGCATCACGGTAAGGAGACACCCGTCGGCCCGAAGCAAATCCTGCTTCCCGTGACCACGCGTCTGTTCCGCGATATCGCAGGAATTCGTGCTGTGAGAGCATTGATTTCGGAGCTCCTCGGCGCGGGAAGGGGCATTTCTCTCTGGGCGCTTGGCTCACCAACCGATTTCGACGACGATTTCACGGCCAACAATCTGGTTCGTAGTACCCTACACGGCCTGAGTGCTGCTTTTTCCAATGTAGACACATGGACACTCGCACCACATTCAACACACGATCCGGATGAGGCCACCCGACTGGCTAGCAATATCGCGCGCCTGTTGGAGCATGAGGCTGGCTTGATCACCAAAGCCGATCCCGCGCGCGGTGCCTGGGCCCTTGAGTCCGCCTCTTGTGCCCTTCTCCGTACCGCCTCTTCCATGGCTGGTATTCTGCGAGAAACAGACCCGGATCTGTGGATTTCGTCGGGCGCTCTTTCAACCTTCCTGTCCAGCGGCGAAGCTGACTTCGGCCATATGGCAGACCACTCCGATGCAAGCTGTCCAGCGCCGGCATGCGTATTGGATGAGCGACCTGATGGATCGGCAGCAGGTCAAGCGCCTTTTCGGAGGGGACCGTATTCCAGTATGTATCTGGGGCGACCTTGGACCATTCGCCAGTATGCTGGCTTTTCTACGGCCGAAGAGTCGAATGCTTTCTATCGGAGTAATCTGGCAGCTGGTCAAAAAGGACTTTCCGTGGCCTTCGATCTCGCTACCCATCGTGGATACGATTCAGATCACCCTCGCGTAAGTGGAGACGTCGGGATGGCCGGTGTTGCAGTGGACTCAGTTGAAGACATGATGGTTCTTCTGGACGGAATTCCGCTCGACCAGATGAGTGTGTCGATGACGATGAATGGCGCCGTGCTTCCGGTTATGGCGTTTTATGTCGTCGCTGCCGAAGAGACAGGAATTACTCCATCCAGTCTGGCAGGAACGATTCAGAATGACATCCTGAAGGAGTTCATGGTCCGGAACACCTTCATTTATCCTCCTGATCCGAGTATGCGCATTGTGCGGGACATCATGCGATATGCCTCGGAGAACATGCCTCGATTCAATCCGATTTCAGTATCCGGTTATCACATGCTCGAAGCGGGAGCCTCGGCAGATCTGGAATTGGCCTACACATTGGCTGACGGTCTGGAGTATGTGGAACAGGCCCTTGCAGCCGGTTTGAGCATCGATGCGTTCGCACCCCGAATCTCGTTCTTCTTCGGCATCGGGATGGATCCAATTGTCGAAATAGCCAAGCTCCGAGCTGCCCGAGTATTGTGGGCGGAGTTGATGGACTCGTTCAGCCCCTCAAACCCGAAGTCCCGTTTGTTGCGCACTCACTGTCAGACCTCTGGATGGTCGCTCGCCGCACAGGATCCGTACAACAATGTCGCCCGGACATGTGTTGAAGCATTTGCGGCCATTTGTGGACAAACACAGTCCTTGCACACCAATGCACTGGACGAGGCGCTCGCTCTACCCACTGATTTCTCGGCTAAGGTCGCACGCGACACACAACGCATTCTCCAGGAAGAAACAGATATAACAGACCTGATAGATCCCTTTGGTGGCGCGTTCATCATTGAAGAACAAACAGAAACGCTGCTCGAGCAAGCCCGCATTCACCTTGTCGAGATTCGAGAAGCAGGTGGAATGGCTAAAGCCATTCAGCAAGGGATACCAAAGCAAAGAATTGAAGCCTCAGCCGCTCGTCGCCAGGCTCGCATTGATTCCGGAAAGGAAATTCTGGTCGGCGTAAATGCTTTCCAAGAAAACGTCTCATCCGACGTGGAAGTACGCTCCATTGACAATCACGAAGTACGTTCGTCACAGATTTCCCGCCTTGAGCGCCTGAAATCCTCTCGTGACGCAGAGCGTGTGAAGTCTGCCCTTGCCGAACTGACGCGCACAGCCGCTGATCGAGCAGCGCCGCTGATGGAGCCCTGTCTCGAGGCTGCCCGGGCACGTTGTACCCTTGGTGAGATATCTGACGCATTGGAAGCCGTTTTCGGACGACATAAGCCGGAATCTGAATTGTTTACCGGTGTCTATGCATCGGAATTTGCTGACAGCAGTACATTGGAGACTGTGCGACGCAAATCAGACATATTTCTGGAAGAAACCGGGCGCAGGCCTCGAATCCTGATCGCCAAACTCGGACAAGATGGGCACGACAGGGGTGCGCGCGTAATCGCAACTGCTTTTGCGGACTTGGGGTTTGATGTGGATATCGGCCCCCTTTTCCAGACGCCTGAAGAAACCGTACGACAGGCCATTGAGAACGATGTGCATATTGTTGGTGCCTCCTCTCTGGCTGGCGCTCATAAGACGCTGATTCCTGACGTCGTACGGGAATTGAGCAAAGCTGGCAGATCTGATATCCATGTTGTGGCCGGGGGTGTGATTCCTGAACAGGATATTCCAGCGCTTCTCGAGGCAGGTGTGACTGCCGTCTTCGGACCGGGTACGGTTATACCGGAGGCTGCCGACGCGCTGCTGGATACGATTCTCTCCGATTGATCTCGCCCGGATACCGCCTCCCTTCAACATGAACAAACGGGTAGAAATCATCCTCAACGGGCTGCGTAACCGCGAACGATCTGCGCTTGCGCGCGCCATTACCCTCCTGGAGAGCCGCCGTGTCCAAGACCGGGAGGATCGCCTGGCGTTACTGGAGGGATGCGCCAGCATCGCTCAATCCCATGGGACCTCGTCTGTACGCCTGGCAGTCACGGGGGCACCTGGTGTCGGAAAGAGTACATTGATCAATCAGCTGGGATTGGCCACCATCGAGGCAGGACACCGGGTTGCCGTCTTGGCCGTCGATCCGTCCAGTGAAGCCACGGGAGGAAGTATTCTGGGCGATAAGACCCGGATGGCCGAATTGTCTGTTGCAGAGGACGCATTCATTCGACCCTCTCCCACTTCTGGCTACCTGGGTGGTGTAGCTGCTTCAACCCGTGAATCCATCCTGGCTTGCGAGGCTGCTGGCTTCGACCGGATTGTGATCGAAACCGTTGGAGTCGGGCAATCCGAATACCAGGCGAGTCATTTGGTCGATGTGGTCCTTTTTGTCACGATAGCGGGTGCAGGAGACGCTCTACAGGGAATCAAGCGTGGCATTCTGGAGTCGGTCGACTTGGTTGCCGTGAACAAAGCAGACGGAGACGAGCAAGCTCGTGCGAAGGACCACGCACGGGAGCTTGGAAGTGCCTTACGCTTGCTACGTGGATCTTCTTCGCCCACGTGCATCCCTACCTCATCGTTGTCCACTCCTGGCATCACTCCTCTTTTCGAAGCGCTTGGCGCCCTGACCGCCGAACGTCTAGCCTCTGGAGCTATTGAAGCTCAGCGAGAGGATCAGCAGTTGATCTGGTATCGTGATGCGGTTCGAGCGCTTCTGGAACAGGAACTCCAAGAGCGTTCAACCTGGAATTCCCACTACGAGCACCTTGCTGAAGACGTGCGATTGGGTAACATATCCCCGTATCACGCTGCTGCTACCCTGGTTTCGCAAATGTTCGGTGACCGGACCTGAGCAGCTGAGCCGGTTCTGGCTGCAGAGCAGTTTTGCGGTGAAATCCGCTGTTCTCCGTTACATCGGGCACGTAAGGCAACAGAAGGACGATTGACATCTTCCCCAAACCTCAGGTAGCGATAGTCAAGACAGCACGTTTGATGCGCGAAAGGGTCTCTTCGCGACCGATCAGGGCCATGAGGGCATACAGGCTGGGACCTCCACCTACGCCGCTGAGCGCCATACGCAGAGGAAACATGAGCGCCCCCATTCCGACACCCTGCGCGTCGATAAACGCCTTCAGCGAGACTTCCAGCCCTTGTTCAGACCACGCATCCAATTCGCTCAATACGACAGCGAAAGCTGAGAGCACCTCGGAGGAGTTTGCTTTCCAGCGCTTGGATACAGCCTTTTCGTCATAGGATTCAGGAGCCTTGAACAAATAGGACGCATCCAGCACATCAGCGGCCATGGTCATCCGTTCTTTCATCATGTCAATGGCCTGCTCCAGGTAGGCCTCGTCCTCACAACCGAACGCAGCGCGAGCCTGCGGTAGCAATCGCGTGGCCAATTGACTGCTTGCCTTGCTCCTAAGCCACTGCTCATTGAACCAGTTCAATTTCTGCAAATCAAACTGAACACCGGACTGACCAACCCGCTCAAGCGAAAAGGCTGTCGTCAAATCAGCCAAGCTGAATACTTCCCGCTCATCTCCCGGATTCCAGCCCAATAACGCCAGGAAGTTCACCAGCGCTTCGGGCTCATAGCCGGCCTCAACGTATTGCGAAACCGAGACGGGAATGCCCTGCTTTTCCGCATTTCGCTTTGAAAGCTTCCCGCCGGTAGGACTCAGAATCAGTGGAAGATGCGCCATTGTAGGAACGTCCCAACCCATCGCCTGATAGAGAAGCACATGCTTGGGTGTCGATGGCAGCCATTCCTCGCCACGAATGACATGCGTGATTCCCATGTCATGGTCGTCGACAATGTTGGCCAGGTGATACGTGGGCAACCCATCAGACTTGATGAGCACCTGATCGTCGATAGTGGCGCTCTCGAAACGCACTTCCCCTCGAACTGCATCGGAAAACACAACCGTTTCTCCCGGACGCACGTTGAGTCGGATGACGTGTGGTACTCCTTCACTCAGCAGCTGGTCTACAGCATCTGCACTCAAGGTCAGGGAATTTTGCATCTCCCCCCGAGTGGTATGATCATACCGTGGATTCGGATTGTTCTCGGATCGATGGCGACTACGCATCGCTTCCAACGCATCATCGTCGTCAAAAGCTACATAGGCATTGCCACTCTTCACGAGCTGTGCCGCAACCTCTGCATATCGTGCGCTGCGCTCTGACTGTCGGTATGGCCCAAAATCACCACCTGTAATTGGGCCTTCGTCGTACGTGATTCCCGCCCAACGCAACATCTCGAGGATATCCTGTTCAGCATCCTCCACAAATCGGGATCGGTCCGTGTCCTCGATGCGCAATACGAATGTCCCACCATGTCGGCGAGCCAGCAAGAAGTTGTACAGGGCGGTCCGAAGACCACCGATATGTAGATAGCCCGTTGGGCTGGGCGCAAAGCGTACGCGCATGGGGAAAGCCAAAGTGGGTGGTTGCAACAGACGACGACGTACTCGCTCGTGTCATATCAGGATTCCCCGAGCAGACACGATTCTACCGGAATTCGTCAGTTGGCGTCAGCTTCAATGGTCAATCCAGGCTCGAAAACGTCGATGTAGGACTGCATTACACGCGTTTGCTGGATGTCAAAAGCCACTCGTTCTTCTTCCTGTGCCAGGAAGGCTGTCTCCTCACCTTCTTCCAGAAGGGGCAAGAACCAGCCGATCATAAAAACAGCGACAACTGCTGCAACGGCCGTGCGCATGGTTACGGGCCGCCGAGCATTCCACAATGGCTCGCGTTCCACAAAGCGATCTACTCGTTCTCCTGAACTCTTGAGTGCATCCAAGCGCTTGAAAAAAGCATCATCAACAGCAGGTGGGACATCGATGAACTCTTGACGGCTCATGCGTCGGAAAAGCATGACCTGATCCATGAACGCACGTGCGTCCGGGTCACCAGCAAGATGTTCATAAACCTCCTCCTGTTGCTCCAGCGGAAGCTCTCCATCCAGGAACAGGTTTAATTCCTCTTCCCTGGCATCGAACGCATCCGGTGTCCTATATGTGCTGAAGGTTTTCATGGTTGGCAGCCTCTCGAATCAATGGCTTCAATCACTCAAGAGGGAACGTGGCTCAGTTTTGGGAAAAAATCTGCTTGGAAACACGCTCATTCTCTGGAGCACGTTCGACGGCCGTTTTGACGTTTTGATTACTGGCCTGGATTGATGCTTCCATCAATTCAGCCAACCGCCTTCTTGCTTTGAAAAGTCGTGATTTGACGGCGCTGAGAGAACTTCGGGTTACAGCGGCTATTTCCTCGTACGAAAGGTTTTGATACTCCCTCAGCACGAGAACTTCGCGGTATTCTGGTTTGAGTGACTCGAGAAATTGCGTGACGAACCGGACTTGCTCAGACTTTTCCATTTTTGAAAAGGGCGTATCAGCCGCCGGTGGCAACTCATGCCCCTCATCAGATAGGGTGACGTGTTTGCCACTCTTTCGAAGCCAGTTCAGACACTGATTCCGAGCGATCGTAAACAGCCAGGACTTGAAAGCTCCTGATTTCATTAGTCGATAGCGATTTTCGTAGACCCGCAGAAACGTCTCTTGCATTACGTCCTGTGCCGCCTCTTATTCCAGTATCATCTTGTAACAGAAGGCATAAACCGGACCTTTATACCGATTGTAGAGGCTGACGAACGCAAATTCGTCACCGGATCGGAACGATTCGATGAGTGCCAGCTCGTTCACGTGATGGGGATTCGTGCCGTTGGTTGTGAGGGTCCTCGGGTGTAAGACCATGAAGGATCCGTAAAGTTGCCATTCATTCTGATACGAATCCGGTAATGACCTGCAGACCCTCTGGAACCATTCTCCACGATAGCGCGTGCTTCGGGCATTCGCTTTCGGGCCGCCTGCTTCTGCGACATGGTCCCCAACACATCATTCCGTTTTGCCTGATGCTGAAATCGCCAAGCGCTTTCCGATTTATGCTTCTTGCCGTCCTGGTTGCCCTTACCGGCCTGGGATGTTCTTCCTCCTCTGCACCCGTTGTTGAGGCACCCGCCTCGCAACCGGATGGCGTGGTTGCACTGATTGATGGAGAAACTGTTACCCTCAATACGTTCAAGGACAACTTTGAGCGCAATGGACGTGTGTCGGAGTCTGACTCCGTTTCATTGGCTGACTATGAGGACTTTCTCTCTCGATTCGTCGACTTCAGATTGAAGGTCCTGGAAGCACATCGCATGGGCCTGAACGAGGATCCCGCACTTCAAGCTGAGGTCCTGCAGTACCGCATGCAGCTCGCTCGCCCCTACATCATGGAGCGTCGAGTTTTTGAACCACTGGTCCGCGAGATGTACGAGCGTCGCAAGACCATGGTCGAGGCAAGTCATATTCTTTTTACGGTACAACCGAATGCATCACCTGAGGACACTCTGGATGCATGGAATCGTTTGAGCGCTGTTCGCGATTCTGTCCTTGCGGGGGCGTCATTTGGTCGCCTGGCGGCTCAGTACTCACAAGATCCCTCTGCAAAGGGACAACCCGGAAACCCCGGGTACCAGGGACAGCTCGGTTACTTTGGGGGTGGCCGGATGGTGGAGGCGTTTGAGGATGTCGCGTTCAACTCTTCCGTTGGGGATGTAAGTCCTATTTTCCGCACTCGATTCGGCTATCACATCCTGCAGGTCACCGACCGTCAACCGATGCCGCTCGAACGCGAACTGGCTCATATCATGGTACGTCAGCAGGGCGCATCGCCAGCGGAGCAGGCCGCCACGGAGGCAAGGTTAGACTCCATTCGCGCTCGCCTGGAGAACGGTGAAGCGTTCACTGAAGTAGCACGCTCTTTCTCAGAAGACCAGAGTTCAGCCGCGCGCGGCGGAAATATTGGAAGGCTTGCCTTCGATGCTGGTCTACCCTTCACGTTTCGTGATGCCGCGTTCGGAATCGAAAATGAAGGCGATTGGACGGGACCCGTGCGTACGAATTTCGGATACCACTTCATTCGTTATAACACGTCTTTCGAGTTGGCCTCTTTTGAGGAGGAATACGAGTCCATGAAGACGCGCATCAGCCAGATGCCCAGGACGCAGGCCGCTCAGGATGCATTCGCCGCTCGTGTAGTTCGTGAAGTGGGTGCCTGGGTTGATTCGTCCCGGGTCGACGGGTGGATTGAATCTATGTCACAGGATTCGCTCGTCCGTTGGATGTCCCTTACCGACTTCAGCTCATGGGATGATGACCCTGAGTTCATCGTGTTTGCAGATACCTCGTTGACGCTTTCCGGTTACGCAACGTATTTCCGACGAGCCTTAGTTCCGACTGCTCGTACCGCGGAAGAGCGAATCTATGGGGTTGCCGACCAGTGGCTCGCCGAACGCGCGGTCGACTACGAGGTGGACCAGTTGGAGCAGCGCGACGAAGAATTCGCCACGACCATGCAGGACTTCCGTGATGGCCTGCTGCTTTTCCGGTTCATGGAGCAGCAGATTTGGGAAAAGGCAGCCTCTGACACACTGGCGCTACAGGCCCATTATGCAGAGCATGGCGCAGCGTTCCAGTTTCCTGATCGCACGCGCGTTGTGAGCTATTCTTCTCCTCAGGAAGCTGGTTTGAATCGTCTGGTAGCTACCATCCGTGCTTCAGGAATTGACTCGGCGCTTGAAGAAGCGGCTGCAGACTCTTCGCTGGTTCTGCGCGCTGATACGACCTTCATCGCCAAACCAAGCGGGTCATTGTTTGACGCAGTGCTCGACTTGAATCAGGGAGAAATAACCGATGCCAGCGCCTACAATCAGGGATGGATCGCACTCTACAATGACGGTATCGATCCTGCCCGGCAGATGACCTTTGAGGAAGCTCGTTCAGAAATGGTCAATGAGGTTCAAGCCGATATCGAAGAGCAATTGATGACTTCCTTGCGCGATCAATACCGCGTCTCTGTGTATCCTGAAACGTTGAAGGATCTCGTTCAGGATTAGCATTTCCATTTATGCCGTGCCCATCACTTACAGCGTTGCAAAACGTCAGTAGACGAGTCGGGTTGGCCAGCATTGGCCTCTTCTTCTCGTTGATGTTGTGGGCTGGCTGCACGTCATCCCCGGAACCTGCATCCTATGTCGCACGCGTAGGCAACTCGCTTTTGACTCAAGGAGAAGTCAATGCCTTGATCCAGGATCGACCGGTGTTTCTTGATTCTGTAGATGCTGTCTCACAAATCGTGGAGCAATGGGTCACCAACGAGTTGCTCTATCAAGAAGCGCTGAGTCGTGGCTTACGCGGAGATCCTGATGTTCAACGTCTGTTGGCTGATAATGAGCGATCTGTATTGATCGATGCTCTCGTCTCTCGGGTCCTGGCGGCAGAGATGAACGACGGCCCGGACGAGTCGGCAATTCAGACCTACTATGAACAGCACCGTGAAAAGCTGGCGCTGCGCGAGCCATTTGTTCGTGTTCGTCACTTGATCTACGAGAATCAAGACTCAGCGGAAGCGGCCCGAGCAGGGCTACAGGCCTCTTTGTTGTCTCCGGTCCTCCCTGAAGGTGGGCGGCTGGCCAGTGGCCTGAGTGATGATGCGTTTTATCCAGAGCGTCAGATGTTCGCAGCCACGCCAGGCCTGGGAGAGGTTGTCGCGAATCTGGATATTGGTGATGTCCATGACGTTTTTGAAATGGATTCCACGTTTCATGTCGTCCAGTTGATGGATCGCCTGGAGACCGGTGCAGTCCCTTCCATTGATATGGTTCGACGAGAAATCCGAGACCGGGTGGCGATCGACATAAGGAAACAGTTGTATGCACGACAGGTTGAACGCCTCCGCACCAGAGCGCTGGCTCGTGAGGAATTGGAAGTGCGTTGAGGTCTATCGGTTTGCTGTTGGCAGCCGGATTATCTGCACTGATACGTTTTGCCTCCCAGCTACATACGATTGCTGCTCATTGCACGTTAGGTGCTAAGTAACTCCCCTGACCCTTTTTCATTTCGGCCGTGCGCCTTCAACATCAACGACCGGAATCCTTGCACATGCGCTTACGCTTTCTCCCAGTACTCTTCGTCCTGCTTCTTTTTGGCTCGAGCCGTTCAGCTCAGGCTCAGGATGAACAGATCCTCGACGAAATCATCGCCGTAGTCGGTGACCATATCATTCTGCAGTCGGATGTAGATGGCATGGTACTCGGTGTCATGAACAACCAGCAGTTGCCCTGGTCACGAGAGTTGTGGACAGACGCGCTGACACAGATGGTCAACGATAAAGTGATGGTCATCCACGCTAAACGGGATACCAATATTGTTGTAACCGACCAGCAGGTTGATCAAATGCTGGATGCTCAGATCGCCCAGATACAGCAACAGGTTGGCGGCCAAGCACGTTTGGAGGAACTCTACGGAAAATCGTTGCTTGAGGTGAAGGCCGACTTGAGGGAAGAATTTCGCGATCGGTTACTGGCCGACGAGCTTCGCCGGCGGAAAGTTGGTGGCATCAAAGCTACTCCCACCGATGTCCGAAACTGGTTCGAGGAGATTCCCACCGATTCACTTCCAACCATTCCGGACCTGGTTCGTGTATCGCATATCGTACGGTTGCCTGAGGTCACCGAACAGGCGCGAACGGAAGCCAGAGAGATTATCAGCACCATCCGTGATTCTGTCGTCGCAGGCGTTTCCACGATGGAAGACATGGCCCAGGCGTTTTCGGACGATCCGGGCTCAGCAGGAAACGGTGGATTGTACGAGGACATGAGCCTCGATGAGGTTGTCCCCGAATTCGCTGCAGTGGCCTCGCGGTCACCCATCGGCACCTACTCTCGAATTTTCGAAACACAGTTTGGCTTGCACTTCCTGCGCGTGAATGCCCGACGCGGCGATCGGATTGATTACAATCATATCCTGATCACGTTTGATGATCGGAAAGTGGATGACGGTCCTGCCGTATCCCGGCTGGAGACCCTGCGAGACTCCATTCTTACCGGCGGTGCATCATTCGAGGCCTTGGCCCGTGAGGAGTCCCAGGAAGATTTGAGCAAAGCTCAGGGTGGCAGGGTCACCGACCCGGCAAGTGGAGAGCGTAACCTGTATTTGGAAGCTCTCGGTGGATTGTGGCAACGAACGCTCGCTGAGCTGGAAGTTGGAGACCTTTCTGAGCCCGCTGAGGTCATCCTTCTGGACGGTCGTCGAGCCTGGCATGTTGTTCGATTGGACGATCGAATCCTGTCACACCGCGTCGACATTGAGACTGATTACGAGCTCATCGAACAGCGTGCGTTGCAGGACAAGCAGATACGCATCATGGAAGCCTGGATGGAAGAGCTCAGAGAAACCGTCTACATCGACTATCGGGGTGAAGCCCGAAAGATGGGACTGGCGACCAACTGACCCGGCGGTATCATAGTCCAATTCGAGAGCGATCTCAGTAGTAAGACCTTATTGCAATCTTTTCATGGAACAGACGATTTCTCCTGATACCGTAGACGAACTCCACGCAGGATTCCAGTCTCTCCGCGAGGAAATTGGAAAGGTCATCGTCGGACAGGACGAGATCATTCGGCAAATCTTTGTCAGTATGATCTGCCGCGGGCATGTCCTTTTGGTTGGGGTGCCCGGTTTGGCGAAGACGCTCCTCATCCACACAATCTCTGACGCCATTGATCTGACCTTCTCCCGTATTCAGTTCACGCCTGACCTTATGCCCAGTGACATTACGGGTACTGAGATCATCGAGGAAGACGCGACCACAGGCAGGAGACAGTTCAAATTTGTGAAAGGCCCCGTATTCGCAAGTGTCGTTCTGGCAGATGAGATCAACCGCACGCCTCCCAAAACCCAGGCCGCCCTGCTGGAGGCCATGCAGGAACACCGTGTAACTGCTGCTGGACAGACGTTTGCGCTTCCCGAACCGTTTTTTGTTCTGGCTACACAGAATCCGATCGAACAGGAAGGAACGTATCCCCTACCCGAAGCCCAGCTAGACCGCTTCATGTTCAATCTCTGGCTCGATTACCCAACGTTTGACCAGGAAGTAGACATCGTAAGGCAGACGACAAGTGGTGCTCGTCCAGACAAAAAGCATGTTCTGGCCGCCGCTGACATCCAGCGTTTCCAGGAATTGATTCGGCAAATTCCAGTGGCCGACAATGTCATCGAATATGCAGTTCGCCTGGTGAACAAAACCCGTCCCGCAGGGGACCTGGCTCCGCAGTTCGTGAAGGATTATATCAGCTACGGAGCCGGTCCCAGGGCGTCCCAATACCTGATTCTGGGAGCTAAAGCCTCTGCGGCCCTCGAGGGTAGACTCACACCATCCATTGATGACGTCAATCGAATAGCTGTATCCGTCCTGCGTCATCGTATTGTGACGAATTTCAATGCTGAGGCTGATGGGGTAAGCGGTGTTGATGTGATAAACCGCATGCTCGAATCCGCTGTCTGATTCGGCAGGAGCCTCGAATGGAGAAAGAGGCCGTTACGGTTGAGCATTCATCTCCTAGGGACCATGACAGAGTCGTGATCAGTCGCTAGATTCGTGGCATGCCTGTCACAACTACGGACACAACCACCGAGACAGTGGAGGATGCTGCGACTACCGCGGCCTCCGTCCCTACCTCAACCATTCTGAATGCCTCGTGGGTCCTGCTCCCAGACGGGTGGCATCAGAACATGGCCATCGAATTGGGGTCGGATGGCGTGATTCAAGCCGTCAGGCCATCTACTTCAGCTGCGGACGCCGACATTCTGGTTCCCGGCATGATCAACGCCCATTCCCATGTCTTTCAACGGACCTTACTCGGGAAGACCCAGCGATTTCAGCGGCCGGAAGACGATTTCTGGTCTTGGCGAGCAGGGATGTACAGGCAGGCTGGCTTACTGACACCCAAGAGTCAGGAAGAAATGGCGTTTCGTGCATTCGCTGAAATGATTTCCCGCGGGTACACAAGCGTCTGCGAATTTCACTATACGCACGGTGCCTCCCGCATGGATCACGGAGAGATGCCCGTTTTGATGTCCGAGGCCGTGCTGAGGGCGGCCGATCGAGCAGGGATTCGAATCAGATTACTTCCGGTCTGTTACCAGCATGCAGGATTCGGTCAGGCAGCATTACGGGCCGAACAGCGCTCATTCGGGCTGAATACAAATGTCTATCTCCAGGTGATTGAGCACCTCGTGAAGGAGTCTGATTTGGGACCTCTTCAAAGCGTTGGATATGCCCCACACTCACTTCGTGCGGTCAGTCTTGACACGTTGCATGCTATTCAGGATCACCGCAATGCAAACCTTCCGAGCGCTCCCATTCATATCCATATCGCCGAGCAAGTGCGCGAAGTGAATGAGTGCGTTCTCTCTACCCGCCAACGGCCCGTAGAGTACTTGATGAACGCTATGAGCCCTGATGCGTCCTGGTGTTTGGTCCACGCTACTCATATGACGGCGGACGAGCGGGCAAAATTGATTGCTTCCAAAGCCACGGTCTGTTTGTGCCCCACTACCGAGGGTGACCTGGGGGATGGCCTGTTCCCACTGGCTGACTATATGCAAGAGGATGGCCATTGGGCGATAGGGTCGGATTCCAACGTGTGCATCGACCCAGCAGAAGAGTTGCGCATGCTGGATTGGCAGCAGCGTCTGGTGGGCCGCAAGCGCAACCCATTCCGTTTTGATTCGGCCATGTCCGCCAGTACCCGATTGTATCAGTCAGCGCTTGAAGGCGGACGCTCAGCCTCCGCACTGCCTGTCGGACGAATTGAAGCGGGATCCCACGCCGATTTCATCGAATTGGATAGTCAGGTGGATCTGTCTCGTGGCTGCTCACCGGATGAGGTTCTCTCCGCCTGGGTATACTCAAGTCACCCATCGCTTATGAAGCGTGTTATTGTGGGCGGAAGCGTGCGGTAGCTGTAGCGCAGCTGATCAGGACCTCGAAGGTCCGTTCATGAGCTTGCCGATCGGTTTCATCGGATCCAGGTTCTCAAAGACGATTTTGATCGTTGCCATGAGCGGAACGGCGAGAACCATACCCCAAATGCCCCAGAGCCACCCCCAGAAAATGAGGGAAACGAGAATGAGCAGCGGCGACAAGTTCAAACTGTAGCCCATGATTCGAGGCTCAACCACATTGCCCATAACAAGCTGTATGCCTCCAAGTCCCAGCAAGACACCAAGCGGAACCGCCAGCGTCTCGAATTGCAATAGCGTAAGGATGAACGGAAAGATCACGGCCAAGGTACTTCCGATGTTCGGGATATAGTTGAGTATGAAAGCTATGAATCCAAACACCAGGGCAAAGTCGACGCCCAGCAAGAACAGCACCAGCCACGTCATCCCTCCTGTCCCCAGACTGATCAATGTCTTCGTAACCAGGTATTGACGTACGTGTGAGTCAACCGTCTTCAACACGTCAGACGTCCAATCCGCATACTGTTCTGGAAAAGCCAGGCGTACCTTGGACCCAAGTTCTCCGCTTGAGGCCAGGATGAACAACATGAACAGTACGATCAAGAACGTAGTGGTCAAAAAGGAGATGAATGAACCGACGCCGGATGTTACTGCAGATGTCACGGAACGCAACTCGATGGCATCACTCCACTGGACATCTCCAATTGGAACGTTGAATCGATCGGCCCAACCAATGAGTGCCAACTCAAGGTCATCAACAATAACGGACATCTTGGCTTCATACTTGGGGATTTCCTCCACAAAGCTGGCTGTACTTGCATAAAGCACCCAACCCATGAGGAAGAGAACCAACGAGAAGAGGATCAAGACGCCGAACAGCGCTACCACCATTGGAACACGCTTTTCGCGCAGACCAAGGATAACCGGCTTGAAGATGATGGAGAGCAGCACAGCCACCACAAAGGGAAGCAACACTACTTTCAACTGAACGAGTATGACACCCAGTACAAAAACGGCTATTATGCCGAGGAACACTGCGGGCAGATTACTATTTCTTGTGTCTTGAACCATCACCGGAGGGAATCACTCGTCACCATGTGGAAGCAGGCCGTCATAGCCCTTGTCTCTCTCTTTCTATTTGGCAGTGTCAATCCGGATCCATACCCGGATGATTATTTCGAGTCTCCGCTGGGAATCCCCCTTCTGTTGTCAGGCAGCTTTGCCGAAATGCGTTCGAATCACTTCCACGGAGGACTTGATATCAAGACGCAGGGCCATGCGGGTTTCCCGGTGTACGCGGCTGCTGAGGGATGGATTTCGCGCATAGCCGTCACACCTGGTGGATATGGAAACGCTCTTTATGTAAGCCATCCCAACGGCTACATGACGGTCTATGCTCACCTGGATCGTTTTGAGGAACCAGTAGCGTCATTCATAAATGACCTTCAGTACAAACAGGAATCCTTTGCTGTACAGAGTTTTCCAGAACGTGACCAATTCAAAGTGCGCAAAGGCCAACAGATTGCATGGTCAGGCAATTCTGGTAGTTCAGCTGGTCCCCATTTGCATTTCGAAGTCCGGGATGAACGGACCGCAGAACCAGTCAATCCAGCGCTATGGGGTTTTGATATTCCTGATACGACTCCCCCCCGTATTTACCGTTTCAAGGTGTATGCCAAGGGCTCCAATTCGATGATTCGTCTTCGCGACAAAGTCAGTGGTGGATGGCGGACGGTCAGACCGGGAGAGGATGCATTTGTGGAACTTATTCGGGCCAACGGTGGCATCGAAATGCAGCGGGTAGATAGAATTGAAGCCACCGGGCCCATCGCATTTGGTGTGCAGACTCACGATTTCCACGAAGGATCGAATAATCTGCTGGGACATTATCGTATTGACCTGACCATGAACGGAAATACCCTATTCCGATCCGTTCTGGAGCGATTCTCGTTTGGACAGAGTCGATTCTTGAATGCGCATGTGGATTATGCGGAGCGACGAGCGTCGGGGAGATGGGTTCAGCGTGGGCATGTCCTGCCAGGTAACGAGTTACCGTTGTACGAGGCATCCAATCGCGGCATCGTTTCCATCGAGCAAGGACAGATCTATTCCTTTGACTACCGGGTGGAGGATGTTTTCGGCAATGCGGCCCGGTTCGAATTCGAGGTACACGGTATGTCTCCTCTGACCAATGCGGCCCCAGAGATGCATCCCGCAAATTACTGGCAACATGACGAACCATTTACATGGCGGGGCAGTGATTATACCCTCAGGGCACCCGCTGGAGCGATTTACGATGACGTGGTCATTGAACCGTCCTCGTCGGCCGCTCCATCCTCAGCCCGGCGCATCTATTCGAATCGCATCCATATCCATACGCCCGACGTGCCGGTCCATCGTCCATACCGCCTGTCAGTGATGGCTCCATCCCTTCCGGTTGAACTCCGGGACAAGGCAACGTTGGGTATGGTTGGTTCTCGAGGAACGCTCTCGTGGGCCGGAGGTGCATGGGAAGGGAACGGCGTAACATCTTCCATTCGGACTTTCGGCGATTTCGTTGTAACGGTCGACACCGAGGCACCATCCATTCGTCCATTGAACATCAGTGCCGGTAAAAACATGTCCAGAACCGGCGAGATCCGGTTTCGGATACGGGATGATTTCAGTGGAATTGCGAGTTATCGCGGAACGATAAATGGAAAGTGGGTGCTGTTCGAGTATGATTCAAAGTACGCTCTCCTGCGCCACAGATTTGATGGCCGCTTAGGAGGCGGATCCCACGAAGTAACCTTGAGCGTTCTGGACAACAAGGGCAATGAGGCTTCCGTTACCATTCCCTTCACCCGCTAGCCTTCTCCCGAGCCGATCGTTGGAGCCACAGCCCATCATTCCCGCTCCAGTTTCATAGTCCTGTCTTCGCTCGAACGAGATCGGCGAGCTGCTTTATGTCAGGATTCAGGTCGGTCCATTCCTTGGGAGCCCTCTTCAGACGCGCCAACTCGTCAGGCTCTTTTGGTTTGACCCCAGTCGCCTTGCTGCATGTCTTAGGAAACTTGGCCGGGTGAGCAGTTGCCATAACCAGTACCGGCCCTGTCATACCACCACTCTTTCGAGCCTCCTGTACGGCATGAATTCCTACGGCGGTATGCGGGTCAGTAACGTATCCGGTCTCTTCAAAAATGCTCCGCATGGTACCGAGTGTCTGTTCGTCAGACGTCGTACTGGAACCAACGAGATGATTAAGATCATCTCCCGGAAGTAAAGCCCTCAACCGCTCGAAGTTGGAAGGCGCACCTACATCCATGGCATTGGACACTGTTTGAACCGTGGTGCCAAACTCGGACGCAGGATCCCGCATATAGCGCACAAAAAAGTCATTGGCATTATGCGCTGCCTGAAAACGAGCGAGAGGCAGGCCACTGAGATGCGCCATCACCCCGGCCGTAAGATTTCCCAGATTTCCGCTGGGGACACATACGGAAGGTACTATATCCTGCTCTGACGCCTGCATGAGATTCAATACACCCCACCAGTAGTAGAGCATCTGCGGAAGCAGGCGACCGATGTTGATGGAGTTTGCCGTCGAAAGGGGCAACCCACTCCATGCGTCATGAGTGAAGGCAGCCTTGACCAAACGTTGGCAATCATCGAATGAGCCGGCTACCCTGAAGGGATGAACGCCCGGACGCTGCACAATCAGTTGTCGCTCCTGGACCTCGCTTACGCCTCCGCCAGGATATAGCAGTACCACTTGAATACCGGGAATACCAGCAAATCCGTCCGCAACCGCGCTTCCTGTGTCTCCGGATGTGGCCACCAAGATGATTCGCTCTTCGCCGGTTCGACTGAGTCGATCGCCCAGTAGTCTGGCCATGGTCCGGGCCCCAAAGTCCTTGAACGACAGGGTGGGTCCATGGAAAAGCTCGCATACGAAGACATCGT
>CALIKL010000025.1 GCA_938018055.1 uncultured bacterium | reverse complement strand
CGAGTCCATGGAGACGTACAAAGCCTCGCTGAAAAGCCTGGTCCGTGACATGGACCAGGCCGTTTCAGAACTGGCAGACAACAAGAAAGGCTGAACCAGCACGGTTCGCTAGATCCTTGCTGCGTAAGACAACGAACTACTCGAGAAAGAGGTCTTTGGTCATTTCGACTTCGCGACCTGCCACCTCGTCAGAAATGGTCACCTTGAGGGTATACAGGCCAGATTCGAGGTTTACAGCATCCAGAATCAGGTATTGACCGTCATCCGTCGCTTCTACGCTAATGGGAACGCCGGTGGATACACCTGCGCCGCCACCACCGAACATCCCGCTCAGTGCGCGTGCTACCCGATTACCAGTTTCCCGAGGAGTCAGCTCCGCTTCGACCTCGTACCGGGATACCCCTTCGGCATCCGGCATCAGATTGTACACTTCGAAGTAGATATAAATGGGCTGCTCCGTTCCGAACACCGTCCACGGCGCAGGCTGGATCGATAGTCCTTGGCGCAAGATATCAGAGCCGCTGACTGGTTGACCATCAAAGCTTTCTTCGATCCGATAGGAAAGGAGAATATCGGACATGGCAAGACGATCGCCGGAAAAGTCATGGACTTCCACCTCGCGACGCTGCACCGCGACTGTACCACCACCGGCGGTCTCGAATTCCACCGACACCTCGTGTTCACCCGGAGGCGTGCTCATATGCTCGGTATCCACCCACAGATTGGACTCGTCGAATCGCACAATCTGGGCAGTCGGTAGACCGTAAATGGTCCGCCGGCGCTCGACCAGTATATCCCGATTGTCGGCAACGACAAACGTTCCAGAATTGGCTGTGACGTTGATGAACTCATCACCCGGATCATAGGCGTCCGTAATCGGGATGGCGTAGTTGACATACACGTCCGTGTTGCCATCCGCACCCTTGAACGAAGCGACCGCATACGGCAACTCAATTTGACGTCCGGGCGCCTCGTACTCATAACGCTCAGGCGTTTCCCGAATCGTTTCGCGGGCCTTGATGATGTAGTCGTTTACGTAGGGAATCGCGCCGTCCGAAATATCCTGTGCTGACGGGCTGTACAGGCGGAATTCCCCGTTACGAAAAGGATCTTCGAAAACGAACTTGAACTCACCGTAGTCCCAGATATTATACGTGTTCGCTTCTTCGAACATGTCCCATCCAGAGCCGAAACGCCCCACATTGAGGGCAACACCTACATCCCCGGATTCGTCATCCACGGAAGAACTAGTTCGCTCGGGGGTCCCCATCATCACGCCCGAACCCGAACGGGGAATGATGATCACGTCGCCCTGCGGGACACCATACCGAACCAGGATACTGCCTCGCTCGGTATTCCAACCTTTCAGATCCAGCTGGGATGAGCCGTACAGCAAATCCGCGTAGGTAAGGCGTGAGTAGTGCTCCATCTTACGCTCATTGTATGGCGTGAGATAGCGCGGGTCCTTCGAGGTCCAGAATCTAGACGTGTAAGCAGCTTCGTCAGCTCGATACGCATCCAGCTCGTCCTCGGGCAGAATGTTCTCGATGTGATTGAATGCGTAGGCCGTTTCTCCATCCATGAAGCGGAAGGCCGTTTCATAGGATTTGGATGCCGCATCCATGTTGTCGGCGTGGTAGTGGGCGTATCCGAGATAGGTCCAAAGCTGAGGGTCTTCGGGGAAGAAGACATACATCTGGGAAAGCATGTTCAGCGCTTCCTGATACTCCCCTTTCAGCGCATATATTTCCATCAGGTGATCATAAACTGATCGCTGTCGGGGATCCGACTCCAATGCCGAGTTCAAGTGATGAATGGCACGATCGTACGCGACTTGCGCCCGCCCGGATAAGTCCAGAACGGGTACGCCCTGGTCCTTCAGGGCGTCGACATCGAACTGGTCGGCCATAAAGACCTGATTCGGATTCCAGGAGGCACCAGCCTGACTGAACGTGGAGGGGATTTCAGATTCTGTGATACCCCCGTTGGCCTGATCGTACAGATTGGCCTGATCGACCAGGTATCCAGCCATGGGGTCGTACTCAGTTCGAGAACGGTATTCGGCACGAAGGAAGTCGAGAGCCGGGTACATCAACGCATTGCGGTATCGCCAGAAATCCCGGATATAGTTCTCTCCCAGCTCTTCGTTCGCGAAGGAGTTGGTACTGTCAATCTTGATGATGTCGATCGCAAGACGTCGACGGCGCGCCTCCCGTGACTGATCCACCACGAACAGTGGCGAATCGGCCCGAAGCTGCTGCAAAAGGGCGACCATGTACTGGACATTGCCGGGATCGATCTCTAGAGCTGATTCGAGATGATCTCCTGCTTTCTTGACGTCCCTCAGGTCTGTCTCCCAGTAGAGACGAGCCAGCAGAAAATGCGCCTCGGCATTTTGCTTATCTGCCTTCAAAGCCCGTTCGAAATGAGCCACCGCCATAGCGTGCTCACCACTGCGGAATGCGAGGATCCCATCCGTCATCGGGTCGCTGTCCTGTGCGGATGCGGGCGCTGCAACCAGAATAATGGCCAGCAGGATCGCGGAAATGAGTGTCCAACGATTGCGATGTTCAGCGTTCATGCCTGTCTTTCAGATAGGAATCTTGATTCAATGATGTTCAGACCGGACAAAAGACTACTTTATCGAGAATCCGGCGTTTCGTGCCACGTCATTTGCGAGCTGAAACTCAAAGGTATCGAAATACCCCCCTCCCACGAAGCCAAACCCGTCGTCGACATTGGAAAACGTGCCCGGTTGGACAAGTAATTCCGGGTCGAACACGCCCACCGGACTCTCCCAATCATCCGAGGTCACAAACGCGCGAACCTCTATATGATCCAGAAAAACGGTATCTCGGCCGGGCTGCAACTGCAACGCAGAGAAGATCACTCCGATATCTGCCGAAGGAAGTATAGAAACGCTCCATGTACCGTCGCTGTTCTCGCTCACGCGACCACTCTTAATATCAACCCGAACGGTCGTTGTATCGGTTCCATCGGGGAAGGGTACGCTGACGAAGTAACTGACTTCCGCTTGAATGACCCTGGGGACGTTGGACCAGGTCATTTCGACCAGCACCTGACTTCGAGCAGAGTAGATATTCCTGATGGTCGCCTGCCCGTCGGGAGGTGTACGCACGTCGACACTCGTGGTGCGACCATCCGAACGTGTAGCGACCAGGCGGTATGGCGTATCGTGACCGGCTCGGAATCCGGCGTAATACACGTGACCGATCGTCCTGTCGCGATAGGTTATGATCGAATCTCGCCAGACAACCTCTTCCCCGCTATTCTGGTTGATCGTCCTGATCTCGGCATCGAGCGGAGTGGCCTGAGTGTTTTCGAGAACACCGTCAATCGAGAACACGCGAACGGCTTGGATATCGGAGGATGGATCCAGGTATCCATAGAGCGAAAATGCTTCATCGGTTTTCAAGACCGGGTCCACCGCCTCTTCGCACCCGGTACTGAGCACAAGGAAGGCGACGAACAATACGGGCAACAACCGAATAAGGCGTTGAAAACCGCAGAGGGACGGATTCATATCAGTATTCGTCATCATCATTCGTACTCCAGCTTCAAACCAAATGTTGGAATCAGGGGCAGCTGGTCAACGCGGCGGAGTGTGAACACATCCAGATAAAACAGATTCTGCCGGTCGTACATATTGATGACGCCCGCCAATGCCTTCAAATTTACACCTGAGGCGATCTTCATGGTTCGCTCCAGGGTGATGTCGAGCCTATGATAGGTTGGGAGCGTGCCGTTATAGGGCTCCTCGTAAATAACCCGACGGTTTCCTGCATCACTGAATACGTCGAGATCACCATCGACAACCATGAAGCCGTCAAATCCGAGAGCCCGGCTGTACGGGAGGCCCGAACCAAACTGCCATCGAACGTCAATCGCAAATGGTTTCAGATCCAGAGAAGCCACGGCATTTATTTGATGCCGGCGATCGTGGGCTGGTCGAAAATCAAGCTCATTCGTCCCGTACCAAAGTTCCAATGACTCCTGCTGGGCAGAATAGCGCACGTTGGAAAGGCCGTAGGTCACGAAACCATCAAAGGGACCCTTGCGATATGCGATACGAAGGTCTCCTCCAAGCACGCGCCCTTCAGCAGATTGAATTCGCGTCGTGAATCGTGGATATGCTGTCCATTCTGGAATGAACAGGTTGTTCAGCTTCTTGGCGTAACCCTCAAGGCTAACCTCCAGACGACGATTCACCTGACGGCGATAACCCGCAATCGCATGGATTGCTTCCGGGACGCCCTGATCGAACGTGCTGGTTGTCCATGCGGTAAAGACTCCGGCAGCGTCCCGCCTATCCGTAAGACCTACAATTTCCTGGTGGAATACGCCGGCAGCCAGCGTGAATTCATCCCGATCCCGCACCTTGACAGCGCGGAAACGAGGTTCGAGGAAGCCCGAGTCCTGACTCGGGAAAGAGTGAATGCGGAATCCTGCACGCACCTGCCAACCAAAGGGAAGCATGAATTCCGGCTCCAGATATGCACCGACCTCTGTTGCGTATTCCTTACGGAAGAAAAATCCCTGATAAAGTCCGTCCAGACTGCTTTGAAGCTCCAGTGTGCGCGCAAAAAGCCCCCACCTCACTTCTGAATTCCGATGGTAATGAGTGACATTCACCGTGGTATTGACACTCGAAAGCTTGGAATAGCGAACTTCTTCTGTCACCCCGGTCTGCGTGGACTTCAAACGCGAGCCTGACAGAATGAATTCAGCCATGATGGGGAAAGCCCGCGGAAATACCAGATATCTCGCAGACACTGCCCGATTCTCCCAATCGATGTACTCAGGATCTTCGAGGTCATTACCTTCGAACACCGATCCACGGTCATTTGTCCGAAGCAATGAGAGGGACAACTGCGTATTTGCATTGATGAATGCATGCGTCTTGGCAAAGAAGTCGTCAAATTCAAAGGGGAGCTCTTCATCGACCAGACGGGAAGCGCCCTGATCGATTACACTCTCTCGGTAAGAGACCAGAAACGAAACGATATCGTCCGCAATAGGCCCTTCGAGGGTGAAGCCGGACACGAATGGAGCAACAGACGCTGAGCCGGCATAGCCTCGTTTGTCGCCATTTCTGCTCTTGATATCAATCACGGAAGAAATACGACCACCATACTGACTGGTATAGCCTCCGGCATAAATGTCTACTTGCTGGAGAATGTCGGTAGGAAATGCCGAAAAGAACCCCAGAATGTGGAAAGGCTGATATACCCACATTCCATCCAGCAAGACCAGATTCTGCCAAGGCTCTCCCCCTCGGATGAACAGCTGACCTCCGCGGTCCCCAATCGAAACGATTCCGGGAACTGTTGTCAGATAGTTGACCAAGTCCCCGGACACATCTGGCGAGGGAATACGCTCTAAATCGGCAGGACGCAGCGTCGTTTGTCCCGCCAGAACACGTGCCATACCTGCGTCAGAATCTCCCTCCACAATGACCTCTTCGAGCTCATTGTCTCCCGCAGCAAGCACAATGTTGATGATCCGTCGATCACCATTGCCAATATCCAGATCCTGTTCCCAGGCCTGAAAACCGACATATGTAGCCCTCATCGTGTATTCGCCTGCCTCGATGCTGGCCAGGGCATAAAACCCGTCTGATCCGGACGCCGCACCGGTAACCAACACATCACCCCGATACAACGTGATATTCACACCCTGAAGCGGTTCGCCATCATCCTCAGCTACAACCGTTCCCCGAACAATCGATTGCTGGGCTTGAGCAGGAAACGCCACCACCAGCATCAGAATCACCGCAAGCATAACCATGCGACCCCAGGCCACAGCAAGAGGCGCCCCTTTCCCGAGCTGGTATTCGTGTCGGCACGATATCATGTGAATTGCATCAGTCAAGATGTTAGTCCCGTCGGGTGACACCTCCCTGCCTTTGGCTTGCTCTTCAAAGCGCAAAGCGAGGCAGTACAAACCCGGAGCAAGGTCCTCCGTTTCCGATGCCCGTGCGTTGCTCTTAGAAATCCAGTGAAAAAGCTGCCCCTGACCGTCTGCCCCTATGCCAAGCGGATGTTCGGCCTGCTGGTCAGGCGGGCTGGGTCGTCCGAATCGGCATCAGACTCGGTTCATAACAGAGACTGTTTCGCCGCCACGGAGTTGCAGATGGTGCATCATACCGTGTCTGGGAGGAATGCAATCTTGGCCAGCTCCTGAATGGGCGAAGGACCTTTGTGAACGGCTCCTCGCTCGGCCCAAACGCTAATCCTCCCGCAAGCGCTGAACATCGGAGCGACTGAGTTTGCGCTTCATGTCCTTCTCGGCGATGTCTGCACGCTTATCGTACAGCTTCTTCCCTTTGCCCAATCCAATTTCAACTTTCGCTCGCCCACGCTTGAAATACATCTTCAGGGGGACAAGAGTGTACCCCTTCTGGGCAGCCGATTTCTCCAGACGTGCAATTTCACGTCGATGCAGCAAGAGCTTACGCGGACGCACGGGATCGTGGTTGGCCCTGTTTCCATGCGAATACGGTGCAATGTGACACTGGAGTAACCACACTTCTCCCTTGTCTACTGCGCAATAGGCCTCCTGGAGATTGACCTTTCCGGCGCGGACCGACTTGACCTCGGTGCCCTGCAGTACCAGCCCGGCTTCAACGCGATCGTCAATGTGGTATTCGTGGGTAGCCTTTCGATTGGACGTTACCACGAGAACAGCGTCACTCATCGATCTCTCCAGTCAGTCCATCCTCTTCAAAGTCATCTTGATCATCTTTCGGAAGCGATGCGAATTGAACGGGCAAGATCTCTTCGGTAATTCCGTAATAGTATAGATGATCACAGAATTGCGTCAGACTCGCAATAGCCAGATCGTCCACGGCCACACGAACATGGTTGAGGAAAAAATCGGACTGGACGTCGTCGAGGTCCCAGGACCGCTCCAACTCAACCCGATCTCGATCCAGACGCGCTGCCACGCCTCGAATGACACGAATAGCATCCTCGTGATTCTCATCCTTGCGCCCCACGAAGAGAGACCAGACGAACGGATACCCAGCCAGCTCAGACCATTCTTGGCCCAAATCCAGTGCCACGCCCTCACCTGAATCTGCCGCTACGGCCGCCGCACCATCCCCCCCGTCCGCATCCGCCAGGGGTACCGTCACAAGCGCATGTTCTGCCAAACCCTCGGGCAATTGCTCCTGCTCGTGCAATGCCACTACTGTGTTGTAATGTTCTTTCAATACGAGTCCCGCCAGCAGGGCCGCGGACCGTCCTTCCGGTGCGTGCATAATGCCCATCGTAGCTGCACCAAGTTGGTCTCCCACTACGAGAGACATCCAAGGGTTTGTCCACGAGGAGATGCCGACCGCGGGAAGGATATCTACTTGATCCTGCGAAGACAGGGCTTGATCAGACGGCACGAGCGCACAATCCGCGTGTCCATCCAGGAGCACCTGCATCGTGTCAACAAGTGACGCACGCTGGACACTCCCCGGGAAGGTGTCCTCCAGGGCGCGAATGAGGGTCTCATTTACCGGATGTTGCCAGGCTACAATGCGCATAGAAGTAGATACAGGGGGAAAATGACGCGGGCCGCCGGCGCATGCGCCGGCGGCCCGAGATCAATCAGTCAGCTGGAAGACCCATCACGTGAGGGCCTTCAGTTGGCATGAGGGTCCGGAGCGGGCGCACGCCCGTCTCAAGTCCTCAGAAGCGGCGCTCTTTAATACGAGCAGCTTTTCCGACCCGCTCGCGCAGGTAGTAAAGCTTGGCGCGACGGACGCTTCCTCTGCGAACAACATCAATCTTCGCAATCTTGGGAGAGTTGATCGGGAAAACACGCTCAACACCCACACCGTTGGAAACCTTGCGCACCATGAATGTGCGACGCGAACCGCTTCCGCGGAAGGCGATCACAACACCCTGGTACTGCTGGATGCGCTCTTTTTCACCTTCAACGACACGAACGTGCACGTTGACGGTGTCTCCTGATTCAAACATCGGGAGATCATCACGCTTCTGGGAAGCTTCGATCAGGTTCATCAAATCGGTAGCCATGGCGTACCTCAACTGGACAATAAGTGGTTCAAAAAAATCGGTTGTCAATCAGAATGCAAGTCGCGGTTCTCCAACAAATCAGGTCGGCGCTCTTGCGTCTTCCGGATTCGCTGTTCATCCCGCCAGGCGTCAATGCGTTTGTGGTCCCCTGAGGTAAGTACCTCTGGCACCTCATCACCCCTGTATTCTGCAGGTCGGGTATAAGCCGGAGCATCCAGCAAGCCATCTTGGAACGAATCGGTCAACGCCGAAGAGGCATCTCCCAATACACCAGGCAGCAAACGGGCCAGCGCATCAACAAGAACCATTGCGGCTAGTTCCCCACCGCTTAGGACGTAATCCCCTATGGATATTTCCTTGGTTACCAGCCGGTCCCGTACCCTTTGGTCTACTCCTTTGTAGTGCCCTGCAAGGAGCACAAGCCGCTTTTTAAGCGACATCGTATTGGCCGTGGGTTGGTCGAGCACTTCACCATCGGGCGTCATGAAAACGACCTCGTCGATGGGCTCCCCAATCGACGAGATGGCCTCCAGACAGCGAAAGATCGGCTCAGGTTTGAGCACCATTCCGGCGCCGCCCCCAAACGGATAATCGTCAACCTGGCGATGCTTGCCCTCTGCGTACTCCCGTAAATCGTGGATGTGTACTTCCAACAATCCTTTCGAGCGGGCCCGTCCAGGAATACTCTCATCGAGCGGACCTTTCAGGATCTCAGGCAAACATGTGATGATGTCTACACGCATGGCAATACTCAGAGCAGCCCATCAATAGGGTCGATGCGGATGATCGATTGATCGATATCGATTTCCGGGACAATCTCTGGAACGAGGGGCACCATGGCCCGACCCGCATCCGACCGCTGGACAACCAGCAGATCCTGTCCCGGTCCTTCAAATACATCCAGCACTGTTCCGACGGGGTCCCCTTCGACCGTCTCGACCCGCAGGCCAATCAAGTCGCTGAGATAATATTCCCCTTCTTCAAGCGGAGGCAAATCATCCTGAGAGACAAAAACACGCAATTTGTTGAGTGATTCTGCCGATTCCCGGGAGTTGATACCCTCCAACGTGAGCAGAACAGTAACCCCAAAACGGGATGACTGCATTCTGACTGACACAATGTCAAAGGACGATGTCGAAGCCTCATCGGCTCCAACGAAAATCGTTTTCAAGTCGTGAAAACGATCCGGATCATCGGTCTCTGGCGCCACCTTCAGCTCTCCCATGACACCGTGAGGTTTCACGATGCGCCCCATTTCCCGAAGGGTAAGGCCCTCTCTGGATGGGGATGAGCCGGCTGTCATGGCGTCGGAATTCCGATGGATCAGGAATCTTTCTTTTCGTCGCTGTCTTCTTCGGCGGCAGCTTCTTCAGCAGGAGCTTCCTCAGCGGCAGCTTCTTCAGCAGGAGCCTCCTCAGCGGCAGCTTCTTCAGCAGGAGCTTCCTCAGCGGCAGCTTCTTCAGCAGGAGCTTCCTCAGCGGCAGCTTCTTCAGCAGGAGCCTCCTCAGCGGCAGCTTCTTCAGCAGGAGCTTCCTCAGCGTCAGCTTCTTCAGCAGGAGCTTCTTCAGCGGCAGCTTCTTCA